>CACXFD010000198.1 GCA_902766845.1 uncultured Lachnospiraceae bacterium
CGCCGCCCGCCGCTCACGAACCGGCTGTAGTCGTCTTCGTCCATGTCTACCGAGCAGTAGTATTCTTCGTCATCTTCATCGTATTCGAAGAAGGCGCATTCGTCACAGGGCATTTCGATCCTCCCGTCCGGCCGGGGCGGCGCAGGCCGCCCCAGCCGGTCCTGTCAGCGGGGCGGACCGCTGTGTCCGCCCCGATCCTGTTCTTACATCACAGCCAGCGCTTCGCGCACGTTCTTCACGCCGACCAGCTCCACACCGTCGCCGGCCGCCGCGCGGGCGCCCTTGACCGAGACCTGCGGCAGGATCACGCGCGTAAAGCCCAGTTTCCGGGCCTCCGCCACGCGCTGCGCGGCCTGGCTGACCGCGCGCACTTCGCCGGACAGGCCCACTTCGCCGAAGGCGATCGTCTTCTCATCGATGGCCGCGTCCTTCGCACTGGAAGCGATGGCCAGACAGATGGCCAGGTCCAGGGCCGGTTCGCTGATCCGCATGCCGCCGGCCACGTTCACGTAGGCGTCCAGTTCGGAGAGGCGCAGGCCCGCGCGCTTTTCGAGCACGGCCATCAGAAGATTGACGCGGTTGTAATCCGTGCCCGCGGCCGTGCGCCGCGGCATGCCGAAATTGCTGCGGCAGACCAGCGCCTGCACCTCCAGAAGGAGCGGACGCGTGCCTTCGATCGCGCAGGCCACCACGGACCCGGACGACCCCTGCGGCCGTCCGCTCAGCATGTATTCGGACGGATTGGCGACCTCGGCGAGCCCGGTCTCCCGCATCTCGAACACGCCGATCTCGTTGGTAGACCCGAAGCGGTTCTTGACGCCGCGCAGGATCCGGTACGAGGCCTGGCTGTCTCCCTCGAAATACAGCACCGCGTCCACCATGTGCTCGAGCATGCGCGGGCCGGCCACGGCGCCCTCCTTGGTCACGTGCCCGACGATGAAGATCGTCACGCCGAGGCCCTTCGCGAGCTGCAGCAGCACCTGCGTGCTCTCGCGCACCTGGCTCACCGACCCGGGCGCGGCCGCCACGTCTTCGCGGTACATGGTCTGGATCGAGTCGATGACCGCAAAGTCCGGCTTCTGCTCCTCCATCACGCCCGCGATCCGGTCCAGGTCCGTCTCGCACAGGAAGCGCACATGGTCGGAAAAAGCGCCGATGCGGTCCGCCCGCAGACGGATCTGGCGCAGCGATTCCTCGCCCGAGATATACAGGACCTCATGGCCGTCCTGCCCGAGTTCCCGGCAGACCTGCAGCAGCAGCGTGCTCTTGCCGATGCCGGGATCCCCGCCGACCAGCAGCAGGCTCCCGGGCACGAGGCCGCCGCCCAGCACGCGGTCCAGCTCCTTCATATGCGTGGAATAGCGGACCTGCTGCTCGGTCTCGATCTCCGAGAGGAGCGACGGCCGCGCGGCCTGCACAGCTGCGCGCCCGGTCCGGGCTGCCGTACGTCCCGGCGCGGCAGCCGGCTGCGCCGGCGCCTCCACCAGCGTGTTCCACGCATGGCAGCCCGGGCACTGGCCCTGCCATTTCGAGACCTCGGTCCCGCATTCCTTACAGTAAAAGATCGTCGTTTGTTTTGCCACGATGGTTCCTTTCCCGCTCTCCGGGCGAAGTCAGAATCCCCTTACGCCGTCACGGTCTCCGCGGGCGCGGCCTTCTTTTTCCGGCCCGCCCGGCGGTGGAAGGTCAGCGCGCCGTCCTTACAGCCGATCATGACCTTATCGCCCTCGTGGATGTGCCCCTCGAGGATCTCCTCGGCCAGCTTGTCCTCCACGTGGGTCTGGAGCGCGCGCCGCAGCGGGCGGGCGCCGTATTTCTCATCGTATCCTTTTTCCGCCAGGAAGGCCCGGGCCGCTTCATCGACCTCCAGCCGGATCCCCATCCAGCTGTCGGTGCGCTTCGAGATATCCTTCAGCATGATATCCACGATCTGCCCGATGTCCTCCCTCGTCAGCGAATGGAAGACGATCGTCTCGTCGATCCGGTTCAGGAATTCCGGCTTGAAGAGCTTTTTGACCTCGTCCATCACGCCGGTCTTCATCTCTTCATGACGGGCCTGCGCGGTGTCGTGCACGGCAAAGCCCACATGGTGCGGCGCCACGATGCGGTCCGCGCCCACGTTCGACGTCATGATCAGCACGGTGTTCTTGAAGTCCACCTTGCGGCCCTGGCTGTCGGTGATGTGGCCGTCGTCGAGGACCTGCAGCAGGATGTTGAAGACGTCCGGATGGGCCTTTTCGACTTCATCGAACAGGATCACGCTGTACGGATTGCGGCGCACCTTCTTGGAGAGCTGGCCGCCCTCCTCGAAGCCCACATAGCCGGGCGGCGACCCGATGATCTTCGAGACGCTGTGCTTCTCCATGTATTCCGACATATCGATGCGGATCAGCGCGTTCTCGGTCCCGAACATGGCCTCCGCGAGCGCCTTGCACAGCTCGGTCTTCCCGACGCCGGTCGGGCCCAGGAACAGGAACGATCCGATGGGCCGCTTCGGGTCCTTCATGCCCACGCGGCCGCGGCGGATGGCCCGCGCGACGGCCTGGACCGCCTCGTCCTGGCCCACCACGCGCTCGTGCAGGATCTTGTCCAGGTTGCGCAGGCGCTCGGTCTCGCCCTCTTCGAGGCGCTCCACCGGGATCCGGGTCCAGCCCGCCACG
Source organism: uncultured Lachnospiraceae bacterium (assembly GCA_902766845.1). Classification (GTDB taxonomy): domain Bacteria; phylum Bacillota; class Clostridia; order Lachnospirales; family Lachnospiraceae; genus RUG11204. The sequence goes on from CACXFD010000198.1 coordinate 2,661, forward strand.
ATCTGCGCGATCTCCTTCTCCGTCACGAACAGGTGCGCTTTGGTCTTCTCTTCCTCCCAGGCGTCCAGGATGGCCTGGCGCTTCTCGCGGAGCTTCTGCTGTTTGGCCTTGATCTCGCCGGCCTTTTCATAAGCTTCGCTGACCACGGCCTCTTCCTTCTGCTCCTCGAGCGCGCGGATCTTATCGTTCAGCGCCTCGGCCTCGGCCGGCGGCTGGTACGCGGACAGGCGTACCTTGGAGGACGCCTCGTCGATCAGGTCGATCGCCTTGTCGGGCAGGAAGCGGTCGGAGATGTAGCGGTCGGAGAGCTTGACGGCCGCGGCCAGGGCTTCATCGGTGATCGTGACCTGGTGGTGCTCCTCATACCGGCCGCGCAGGCCCTTTAATATCTCCACGGTCTCCTCGGGCGAGGGCTGCTCCACCATGACCGGCTGGAAGCGGCGCTCAAGGGCCGCGTCCTTTTCGATGTGCTTGCGGTACTCATCCACCGTGGTGGCGCCGATCAGCTGCAGCTCCCCGCGGGCCAGCGACGGCTTTAAGATGTTGGACGCGTCGAGCGCGCCCTCGGCCCCGCCGGCGCCGATGATCGTGTGGATCTCATCGAGGAATAAGAGGACCTTTCCGTCGGAGATGACCTCGGCGAGCACGTTCTTGATGCGCTCCTCGAATTCACCGCGGTATTTGGAGCCGGCCACCATGCCGGACAGATCCAGCGTCATCACGCGCTTGTCCTTCACCGTATCCGGGACGTTCCCCTCCACGATGCGCTGCGCGAGGCCTTCGGCGATGGCCGTCTTGCCGACGCCCGGCTCGCCGATCAGGCACGGGTTGTTCTTGGTCCGGCGCGACAGGATCTGGATCACGCGCCGGATCTCCTCTTCCCGGCCGATGACCGGGTCCAGTTTCCCGTCCCGGGCCAGCTGGGTCAGGTCCCGCGAATACTGGTCCAGCGTGGGCGTGCTGCTCTCGCCGCGCGCGCCGTGACGCAGTTCGGAATCGCGCTCCGCCTCGCGGCCCATCGCGATCAGCAGGTCCGTATAGAGCTTCTGCGCGTTCACATGGAGCGTGCCGAGCAGGCGGCTGCCCACGCAGTCGCCGTCCTTGAGCATCGCGATCAGCAGGTGCTCGGTCCCGATCAGCTCCGACTGGAAGCGGTCCGCCTCCCGCGCGCTGCGTTCGACGATGCGGGCCGCGCGCGGCGTGTAGCCGCCCGGCTCGCGGACCGGCTGGGTGCCGGCCGGCGCGATCAGCCGGTTCACCATGTCCAGCAGTTTTTCCTCGGTCACGCCGTGCTGCCCCAGCACGACGGCGGCCACCCCGGTCCCTTCCTGCACCAGGCCGATCAGGATGTGCTCGCTCCCGACATACATATGCCCAAGCTCCGCGGAGGCCTCCTCCGCGAGGTTCAGGGCTTCTCTGGCTTTCTTCGTAAAACGATCCATCTGATGCGTTTTCCTTTCTCTGTCTATTGTGATCCGGCCCGTGGGGCCGGGATGAGGTCTGTGACGGCGATGCGGCCGGCCGACGCTGCTTCCGTACTTACGCCAGTTCCGGCAGGGCGCCCCGCACGAGCGCGGCCCGCAGCCGGCCCCGGCTCCCGTCCGTACTGCCCGGGAGCATATCGTCCTGGACCTTCAGCATGAGCCCGTACAGGCTGACCGGCCCGGCCAGCTTCACAAGGCCGTCCGCCTGCGCGGCCCGCAGGCACGACAGGTATTCCATGGCCTCCCGCACGGTCAGCGTCCGCGCGTACCGGAGCACGCCGTACGCCTTATAGGCGGTATCCTCACGGGACGCTCCCTGCTCCGTCTTGAGGCGGCGGCGGAGCTTCTCCTCCTGCGAGGCCATCTGCCCGGCCATCCGCTGCACGGTGGCCAGGATCTCGCCCTCGGAAAGGCCCAGGGTCTTGACGTTGGAGATCTCGTAGAGGCTCCCGTAGTTCTCCCCGCCGTCCCCGTAGACCGGCCGGACCAGCAGGCCGAACCGGTTCATCTCGCTGATCAGCTTGCGAAACGTCTTGTCCTGCGAGAGCGCCGGCAGGTGCAGCAGCGCCGTGGCCCGCAGGCCCGTACCCACATTGGTCGGGAAGGCGGTCAGGTAGCCGTATTTCTCATCGAACGCGTACTCGCAGACTTCCCCGATCCGGTCATCCAGGTCCGACAGCTCCTCCCAGGCGGCCTGCAGGCTCATGCCCGGGCAGGTGTTCTGCAGGCGCAGGTGATCGTCGCCGCAGAGCAGGACGCTCTTTTCATCGTCCGCGGAGATAAAGATCCCCATCGGCGCGTCCGACGAAGCCAGGATCGAATTGATCAGCCGGCGCTCCCGCAGCGCCCGCCGTTCGGTCTCCGGCAGGATATCCGTTTCCTGATAGTGATAGGCCGGCTCCGGAAGCAGCGGTTCCAACCGGTCCCGCAGCTGAGCCCGGAGCGCCTGCCGCCCGGAGGCTTCCAGCCGTTCCGGGAACAGCCGGCCGGCCAGGTTGCGTGCCAGCCGCACGCGGCTCGACACGATCACGCCCGGCGCCTCCGTCGCCCGCTCATACCATTTGATGACCGGGGCCTGCGGGCTGCCGTTTTCCTTATTTACACTCATTTCCCCGCGCCCCCTTCCAGCGAGCGCAGCTCGTCCCGCAGGCGGGCCGCCGTCTCATATTCCTCATCCTGCACGGCTTCTTTGAGCTTTGACCGCAGGATCCGGATCTGCTCTTCCACCGGCCGCGCAGGCTCCGCGGGCCATCCGGCGCGGCGGCCGTTTCCGATGCCGGCAGCCCGGCTGCCGGCCGCTTTGCCGTCTGTCGGTGCGTCTCCTGTACCGGCCGCGCCGCCCTGCAGGCTGTCCGTTCCGGCTCCCTCCGGCGTGCCCATGCCCGCGGCCGCCTGCATGCGGGGCTTCTTGCCCAGATGCCGGTCCGCGCCGTGGATGCGCTTCAGGTTGTCGCCGATGAACAGATCGAACACGCCGTAGCAGTCCGGACAGCCGAACCGGCTGGTCTTTACGAAGCTGCTGTACGTGGTATGGCAGGTCGGGCACGTCACTTCAAAGCGGCGCGTACCGGCGCCCTGTCCGGCGTCTGTTTCCTCGTCCGTTTCTTCGCTTGTAATACCGAGCAGGCCCGAAAGGAGCCAGCCCAGCGGAAGATCTTCCAGGAAGGCCGACATCGGCCCGAAGTCCATCTCCCGCGCGCAGGCCAGGCACAGATTATGCTCCGAGGAGACCCCGTTCACGATCTCGGTATAGCGGATCACGGCCTCCCGTTTTTTGCATCGTTCGCACAGCATGGTCACACCTCCCCGCCGGTCATATACGCGTCATACAGGCTGTCCACCATCTTGTGGACCTCCTCCCGGCTGATGTTCTTGCAGATGGCCTTCGCGAGCACCACGGACAGGTCGCGGCGCAGTTCCTGCATGGCTTCACGCTTGTCCGCCTCCATGCTGACCACGGCGCCGCGGCGGCGGTCCAGCTTTACGAAGCCCTCCTGCTTGAGGATAGTATACGCTTTATTCACCGTATGCATGTTGATGCCGATGTTGTCCGCGAGCTGGCGCACCGACGGCAGGGCGTCTCCCTCCCGCAGGCGGTCCGTCGCGATCCCGAGGATGATCTGGTGACAGAGCTGCATGTACAGCGCTTCGTCACTGTTGAAATCCATCTCGATATAAAACACGTTCTCACCCCTTTGAGCGGCCGCGCCCGGCCGGAGAGGATCGATCTCCCCGATGCCGCGGCCGGCGTCGATGGTCTGACGGCCTGTGCACGGCCGGATCACAGGCACCCGTCGGTCCGCCAAAGCGGGCCGATGAGTTATATTTGTTATACGAATCATAGCACAAAAGCCGGGAAAGCGCAAGTGCGCTTTCCCGGCTTTTCGGAGCGGTGCGGGCCGCGTTTTCCGGCCGTCCGGGCTGCCGGAGCCGCCGCAGGGCGGTTCAGCGATACGACTTCCGGAAGATCTCGAGGCACTCCTCTTCCGTCATCGGCACGCGCTCGTTGCCGAACAGGACCGCCATGGCCGTGACCGCGTTGTGGGCAAAGACCGAAAGCTCGTCTTCGGTGATGCCGTAGTCCGACATCGCAAGATCCGCCACGCCGCAGGCGATGTGCAGCTCATGCAACGCCGCAACGAAATCCATCGGGTCGGAAGCGTCGGTCTTTCCGAGAACGCGGGCCATGCGCACCAGCCGCTCATCACAGGCGTGCACGCGCGCCTGGCGCTCGTAGTAGGCCTCGCAGATCATGATCAGGCCCGCCCCGTGCGGCACGTCGGTGTGGTACGCGCTGATCGCGTGCTCCATCGAATGCTCGGCCGTGGTGCCGGACGTGCTCATGACGAAGCCGCCCAGACTGCTCGCGAACGCCATCGCCTCACGCGCCTCGAGGTCCGTCCCGTCCGCGACCGCGCGCGGCAGGAACTGCCCGACCTTCTCGATCGCGCTCAGCGCATAGGTGTCGCTCATCAGGTTCGCTTTGTTGGAAATGTAGCATTCGGTCGAATGGAACAGCGCGTCAAAGCCCTGATACGCGGTGAACGCTGCCGGCACGCCGACCATCAGCTCCGCGTCCACGATGGAGAGGACCGGCGTCTGGCGCGGATCCCGCAGGCCGATCTTCTCATGCTTTTCTTCGTAGGTGACCACGGCCGTGGCGTCCACCTCGCTGCCCGTGCCAGCCGTGGTCGGGATCGCGATGAGCGGAAGCGGGGCGGCCTCCATCGGCCTGCGTCCGCCCGAGCCGGCCATCATGTAATCCCACAGGTCGCCCGGGTTCGTGCTCATGACCGCGATGGCCTTGCCCGCGTCGATCACACTGCCGCCGCCCAGGCACACGATGAAGTCACAGCTGTTCTCTCGCGACACGGTCGCTCCGGCCATGACCGCGTCCTTGTTCGGATTGGCGCTTACGCGGTCAAAGACGACCGCCTCCGCCCCGGCCTGCCCGAGCTCCGCGATCACGCGGTCCAGCGCCCCGCTCGCGCGGGCCGACCGGCCGCTCGAGATCACGACGAGCGCTTTTTTGCCGGGAAGGGACTGTTCATGCAGGCACGACAGGCTGCCCGGGCCGTAGAGAAAACGGGTGGGGGTGAAGACCTGGAACATGGGAGGACCTCCTTGTTCAGATTTGATTATTGAAGCAGGTTCGCCCCGGGGCCTCTGCTGCCGGAGCCGTGAGCCGCGGTCCGCAGGCCGGCGAATGGCCCCAAGCCGCGTGAGGATCTACTGCTGCCTTTATTGTAATGCACGAGGTGCGGCTTGTCTATGCAGTTTTTGTGCAGGAAATGCGCAGGAAGCCGAATGCCGGTTTGAAACGGAAGCAAGGCCTCGGCTGCTTTTTTCTCCGCAAAAAGAAGCAGGGCACCTCAGTGCCCCGCTTCTATCATGTGTTCGAACTGGCAGGACCAGCTCAATGGATCTGCCGATATGCTTCACTGTTGTGGAAAGCGCAGAAGAACATCGGGTGTGTCAAATTGGTGATCCTGAACCCTCCGTGCACGAGCCCGGCAGGAACAGCAACATAAGAAGTCTTATTGATCGTGTATTCTTCATCGCCCAGTGTAAAGGTCACTTCCGCCTTCAGATCATAGGGATCGTAAAAATCTCCTCCCATGAAGAGCAGGAGCTCATCGCAGTCGTGTTTGTGCATCCCGGTGAGTCCTTCAGGAACGTTTTCCTTGAACCACGATACCCTCAGTACCTTTCCTCCCGGGCACTTTTTGCCGTCCGCATACAGCACCCGCACTTCCCCGGGAATCTCTTTGCGGTCATCGCCTTCCGCATCGAAGGTGTAGTAACTGTCGTAATAATGTGTCTCCACGTCGTCGTGAAGCGGGAAATCATACATGTTCGTAACATGCATATCGGACGATACAGGGACAGCCACATGAATCATGGGGCGAGTAGTCTTCGTTACATGGTACGGGCAGTGCGGCATATAAGGAGGAGTCTCCAGGAAAAAGCTCTCATGGAGAACTTTTTTCTCGCCGTTCTGATAAAGGATCACTTCGCCGCCGAGATCCCACGGATGCTCGGGATCGCCGCTGATCCACGAAAGGAGTTCGGAGCAATCCTGCGTATGCTGGCCCTTGCCGTTGTCGGATGCCGTATGGTACCACGTCGTGCTGCTGCGCATCGAGATGCCGATGGGCTCGTCCATATGGATATGCAGAAGACGCGTCTTCTCTTCGAACTGCTGCTCTGCAGGCCAAGGCCTGTCGTAAATGAGATGCCTGTACTTGCCTTCCATAGATATCCTCCTTACTATTCATGTTCAATGTTGACACAGCGATCATTACTATCGTGAACCTTCCCAGAGGAAGAGGCACTGCGTCCGAACCTTTGTCGGAAAGCCTGATTCTCAGACCCGACGCGTTTTAAAAGATCAGATCGAGCAGCGGCGTTCCCGCAAACGCCAGAACAAGCGCGGAAAGAACGGCCGCCAGAAAACCGTAGCGGGCGATATCGCCGCCGCGGACCCAACGTGTATTGTAAGCGATAGTCACATGCGATGTAGCGGCAGGCGTCGCATACGCCAGAGAGATTCCCGCGCCCAGGATACAGACCAGCGCCTCCGGACTGCAGGATGCTGCGGCACCCAGCGTCATGGGCATCGCGATCGCGTACAACAGCGTCCCTGTCACCACATTGCTGGTCAGGTTCGTCATAAGCACCGTGATCAGCGCGATCGTCAGCACGAACACCGCCGGCGGCATGGAGGCCACGAGCGGCTCAAGAATACCCGTCAGGTAATCAGTCAAGCCGATCGAGGGATTCGACATGGCAGCGCCAACGGCTGTGACCGCGCCTACCATGACCATGGCCTCCCATGGCACGCCTTCGCGAATGGCCTTATGAAAAGAAAGCACTTCTTCTCCCTCCACCCGCAGCATGCACAGGACCGAAACCGCCAGTAAAGACGGGAAAGCCGTCCCCAGACCGGTCAGATACGTTGACGCCTCCGGCCACAGCGGGCGCAGAACGTCCGGCAGCAGCCAGAAGATCACACAGACAAAGAACGCCGTCACCGTAATGATCTCCCGATGGTCCGGCGCGGGAAGCGCGCGGCGCATACCTTCGATCTTTTCCCGTGTGATACCGGCGATCGGGCTCACGTCCGGACGCAGCAGCAGCACAGTTGCCGCAAACAGAACGATCAGGACCAGCAGGCCTGTCGGAACGGAAAAGAGCATGTACTGTCCCAATCCGATCGTATTTCCGAAATCACGTGTATAGAACGAGATCAGCAAAAGCGGAAAGACATGGGCGATGGGCGTCATCATCGCAGTGACCGAGGCGGTAAAGATCAGTCCCAGCACGATGAACGTCGTGCACTTGTTTCTCCCGCGGATACCCACCTCCGCAAAGAGTTCCTCCGCAATAGCCAGAAACAGCATGAAGACCACTTCCGGCGTAACGATACATCCCATCAGTACGGCAGCTGCAAAGTAGAGGATCAGGAAGCTCCACGGCCCCTTCTGTGCCGCCCGGCGCGAAAGGAAAAACAGGGAAATCCGCCGCAGAAACGCCGTCCGCGACAGGGCGTACGTCAGCATGAAGACTCCCAGCAGATAAACGAAGATCCATGTTCCGAAAGAAGACGCGAAGACCGACGCATACCCCAGTTCCGGAAGGAGCGCGAGCGCGGCGATCGTCAAAAGAGCCGACCATGTGGTACTGACAGTCATCCAAAGGAGCAGGGCTCCCGCAAAGATGCAGAGTACCTGAAGAGCCCCCCGGCTCATGCCGGAGGGCACGGGCAATACCCTGCCGCAGATAAACATCAGCAGCAGGGCAGCGGCCGTCACCAGCGCATAGGCCGGCGTCTTCTTTTTGGTGATCTTCTCGTCATTCATGAATTATGGGACTCCGAAGCATATGCCGTCTCAGTCGGCATCCGGACGGTAATCCGGATCCAACGTCCGATAGTAGGTCCCGCCCAGATGATTCGGGTTCATCATCTCCCGCATCTTCCACTGATACTTCATCAGATGGGCTGACGGCGTGCCATAGAACAGCTTGTTGTGCTCTTCCTGCGTATAGGAATAACCGTCTTCACGGCGTGCCGTGTCATTGACGCGGCCCAGGTCCTGTCCAAAGCCATGTTCCTTCATCCAGATGGGTGTATAATCCATATACTTGCGTGTACCCTTGACGGAATGGATATCCGACCCGTCATAGTGGATAAAGAATTCGAAGCCTGTGGATCCGCCGCCGCCCGCTCGGGTCATGCTGCCCAGGCCGGAGTCGCCGCCGACGCGGGCAAAATAGTCGTGCTCGTCTTCCCACTTCTTTTTCAGGGCCACGACCGTCTCCATCCATTCCGCATCCACGAACACGTTGGAGGACCAGGCCATGTTTCCTTCGTAGGAACCGGCGTACACATAGTTCAGGTTCTTGTGTCCCATGCGGATCAGGTAGGCCAGCGTATAATCCACCATCTCCTTGGTCAGCATCATCTCGCTCTTATGAGCTCCGACGTCTGCAAGGATCTCATCCAGTGCGGCTTCCTTCCAGGCCAGATCGCGTTCCGTCATACCGGCGATGACGATCTGCGTATCGATCTTCATGTCGGCGTTCTGGCGCTGCGTCTCCGGATCTTCCAGGAGCCAGTTCAGATCGGCCAGCTGTTTGTCCGGATCCGTAATGATCTTGATCATAGCCGCCTTCAGATCGCGGCCGAACATATTGAACTGACGATGCCCCAGGTAGATGATCTCGTTGTCATAAAACGCGGTGTACCCGCGGGCCCAGGCGTCCCAGGACGGGAAGCAGATCGTGTACGCCCGGAAGTTGTCCGGCAGATCGGCCTTGTAGGCCGGCGCGTCACCGTATGTAGGCAGATGGTCGGGGCCGGGCCACGGTGACAGTTTGGTCGCGATTCTCGTACAGACGCCCATGTCACCGCCCATGCCCTGTCCGCCGCGCAGGACGGCACGGGCCGAAAAGACAGGACCTTCGCCTGAGAACCAACCACTGCCGCTGCCAAGAGATCCGAGTCGGACGATCTCACCATTCGCCAGCACCCATTCAGCACCCAGCAGGTTATCATGGTTGTTGCCCATCGAGATCGTGGAGGGTCCGCCGCCGTTCCAGCCGGCCGTGGATGCCAGGATAGAGGTCGAGCAGCCCGCCCCGGTGATGGCACAGGACAGTCCATGCTTCATTGCTTCCGCCTGGATCTGCGCTGCGATCGCGTAGGGTTCCATGACCGCGATCTGGTTCTTTTCATCGATCTCCCACTTGTTCATGCGGCGCATATCCAGCTGGATGGAATTGTCGTCTCCGACGTAGCCGGCTGCTGCCCAGAATGTGGTGGAAGCCTTGAAGCCGATCTTATATTCATTGCAGAGCCTTACGACCTGCTGCACCTCTTCGGTGGAACCCGGCAGGACCACGGCCTGCGGTACCGGGGTACGGTTATCGTACGGGCCGTAATGGCTGGCCGTCTGCACCGAAGCACAGCGATACGTCTCAAGATGGACCGGATCTTCCGAAACCCAACGTTCTCCGACGATCTCCTGCAGTTTTGCGTATACGTTTCTGTCAAGTGCCATCTTATTCGCCCTCCTCCAGTGCCTCGCAAACAAGGGTGAGCACGTCCGTGACCTCCATGCCGCTGTGCGCCTCAGAAAGGTTCTTCACGCACCACGGGCAGGCCGTGACCAGCACATCCGCGCCGGTCGCTCTGGCTTCTTCCATGCGTTCACCGGCCGTCCACTTTGACAGCTCCGGATCTACATCGCGGCAACCGCCGCCGGCGCCGCAGCAGAAAGAATATTCACGGATACGTTCCATCTCGACCAGCGTAATGCCGGGGATGGCCTTCAGGATATCGCGAGGCGCATCATAAACGCCGTGCACGCCGTTGTAGCGAGGCCGGCGGGGCTCCCAGGTCACGATCTGGCTGCGAATCTTCTTCTCGTGGCCGTTCCAGGGTTCATAAGCTTCGCCCAACCGGCCAAGATGGCAGGGATCATGATAGGTAACGGTCTTTTCGATGCGTTTCGTAAAGGTCAGCCGGCCTTCCTTGATCAGCTGATCAAGCAGCTCCGTAAGATGGAGCACCGGCTTCTTCTGTCCCAACTGCGCATACCGACGCTTCAGAGCATGGTAGCAGTCGCCGCAGGGCGTTACGATACAGCCGGCCTGTACATTCTCCCAGATCGCAATATTGGCCGAAGCTGCTTTTTCAAAGCTGTCCTGCAGGCCCATCTGATGCATCCGACCGCCGCAACAGGCATCCTGATCGAACAGATAACCGACCTTCACGCCGGCTCTCTGCAGAACGCGGACCGCCTTGCGGGCTTCTTCGGGACGCTCGTAGGCATACTGACAGCCCGGGAAAAACAGCACATCGCAGCTTTCCGCGCGGGCATCCGTCAGGGACAGCCCCCGGGCCCACGCGTCGCGGTCCGCCATTTTGCGGCCGATCAACATCGTATGTTCCTCTTTAAGGCTTTCCGCCATCTTGGTCTGCACAGGCAGCTCGTTGCCGGCCTTCACAACTTCACGCTTGAGCTCAAGGTTGTGTTCGTACGGTTCCAGATTGTAACGGCAGATCTTGCAGGCAACATCGCAGGCGCCGCAGGAAAGGCAGCTCTGGATGACCTTCTGTGTTTCGCCTTCTGGCTTCAGTTCATCGTTCACCAGGCAAAGTCCAAGCTGGAACCGGCCGCGTGCCGAATAGGCATTGTACTGATAATACGCCTGCGCAGGGCAGTTTTCCGCAAAGCGCGCACTCTTGACCTTGTCAAACGGGATCCATTTGCAGAAATTGCAGCTGGAGCAGCGCTTCTGCATATCGCGGTATTCTTTAATACTCATGCTCACGCCTCCTCCAGGTCTCCGAGCTTGCCGGGGTTCATGATGTGATAGGGATCGAAGATATCTTTCACACCGCTCAGCAGTCTCTTTTCTTCCCGATCCTCGATCTGACGCACTGCGTGACCGCCATAATTGCGGGAGAAGTACCCGCCGGCCGCATGGATCGCATCCGCGATCCGGACCGTCATCTCACGGACCTTCTCTTCTTCACCGGTCTTGTACGGAATCATCAGTTCCACCTGACAGCTCACACCCTGATGGAGCGGCTGTACATAGACCGCCGCTTCAGCGGGAAGGCCCGCCTTACGGGCCGCCTCCAGCTGCTCTCCGGTCTTGTCAAGCGTATTCAGGAAAATCAGGCTCTCCACTTTCTGAGCGTCTCGCTCTTTCCAAAAGTCTCCGGCGGGGCAGGGCGTCTCTGCGATCTTCAGCATTTCTTCTCCGCTTACGCCGCCCAGTTCCGAGAGCAGGTCCAGACCTCTCTTCTGCGCCATTTCACGAATATCCAGAGTCTGGCCTTCCACACGCAGGTGCACG
>CACXFD010000199.1 GCA_902766845.1 uncultured Lachnospiraceae bacterium
CGCGAAGAAGGCTAAGGCCCTCAACCTCGACGCGATTCATGACGTCGTGCATGAGATCGGAAGGGACGAGGCCCGGCATGGCAAGGGCTTCCAGGGGCTTCTGGACAGATACTTCAAGTAAGCTGAAAAACGCTTGCATCAAGGCTTTTGAAGGAGTGGGAGGAATCCCGCTCCTTCTTTTTCTTTCCGGGCTTGCCGATGATGGCCGCCGGCTCTCCCTTGGTCAGTTTAGCCGGTTCTTCCGTCGGGAGCATGATCTGCAGGCTGCAGGAACAGGTGAAAGAATCCGCGCTGATCGTGCCGGGCTTGCATGTAAACAGGTACGTGTCCTGCATAGCCTTGGCAAAGTTCGCGACAGAGATATCAACATTTTTCACGCCGCGGGCCGCGCGAAGATCCGAAAAATGTGCTTGACATGCAGGTTAGCCTGTGCTAATCTGTGGTGAGGTTAGAAAGTGCTAACCATAGACCTTCACTCTGACAGACAGGAGGAACGTATGATGCCGCTGATGTTTGCAGCTCCCGGAGATGTATGTACCATTCAGCGTGTGGGCGGATCCGAACAGCTTCGTCTGCATATGGAAGAAATGGGCTTCGTGCCCGGTACGCAGGTAACGGTCGTGAATGCGCTCGGCGGGAACCTGATCGTGAACGTGAAGGATACCAGAGTCGCCATCAGCCGTGAAATGGCTGGAAAGATCATGATCTAAAAGGAGGAGAAAGACGATGACATTACGCGAAGCATCCATCGGCTCCACCGTGAAAGTCGTACGGCTGACCGGCACCGGTGCGGTCAAGCGCCGCATCATGGACATGGGAATCACCAAGGGCGTGGAGATCTACGTGCGCAAGGTGGCCCCGCTCGGGGACCCGGTCGAGGTCACGGTGCGCGGCTACGAGCTGTCGCTGCGCAAGGCGGACGCCGAACTGGTCGAGGTGGAGTGAGCCGGACCGGCCGCCGGGCGCTTTTTTAAGGCGCACGGGTTAGCCTCGACAAACGCCGGCATGCTGCCGGCCGCGGGCTTTTTTTAAAACCCACAGGTTAGCTGAAACAAACGACAATTCATCAAAAGAGGAGAGACATATGGCATTGAAGATCGCCCTTGCGGGCAACCCCAACAGCGGCAAGACCACCCTGTTCAACGCTCTGACCGGCGCCAACCAGTTCGTGGGAAACTGGCCCGGGGTCACCGTGGAAAAGAAGGAAGGCAAGCTCAAAGGTCACACGGACGTGACGGTCACGGACCTTCCCGGCATTTATTCCCTGTCGCCCTACACGCTCGAAGAAGTGGTGGCGCGTAATTACATCCTGAATGAGAAGCCCGACGCCATCCTGAACATCGTGGACGGCACCAACCTCGAGCGCAACCTGTACCTGAGCACGCAGCTGCTGGAGCTGGGCATCCCGGTGGTCATGGCCGTCAACATGGGCGATATCCTGGAGAAGAACGGCGACGTGGTGGACCTGGCCGCCCTGAAGAGGGAACTGGGCTGCGAAGTGATCCAGATCTCGGCCCTGAAGGGCACGGGCGTCGAAGAGGCCGCGAACTGCGCGGTCAAGCTGGCGCAGGCCGGCGCGGGGCAGCAGGCCATCCACCGCTACTCCGACCAGGTCGAAAAGGTCCTCTCGGACATCGGCGCGCAGCTGACGGAAGTGCCCGAAGCGCAGCGCCGCTTCTATGCGGTCAAGGTGTTCGAGCGCGATGAGAAGATCCTCGAATCCCTGCAGGCAAAGCCCAACGCCGAGGCGATGATCGCCGCGGTCGAAAAGGACCTGGACGATGACGCCGAGAGCATCATCACCAACGAACGCTACAATTACATCACCGGCATGATCTCCGACTGCCTGACCAAGCAGAGCGCGGGCAAGGAGACCATCTCCGATAAGATCGACAAGGTAGTCACCAACCGGATCCTGGCTCTGCCGATCTTCGCGCTGATCATGTTCATCGTCTACTACGTGTCGGTCACCACGGTGGACACCTGGGCCACCGACTGGGCCAACGACGGCGTCTTCGGCGACGGCTGGCACCTGACCGGCGGCGCGGCCTTCGAGGAAGCGGACGGCGAGTACGGCGACGCGATGAATATCATCAGCGCCTACGCCGAAGAGTTCGGTGACGAGGACATGGCGGCCCTGCTCGATTCCGAGTCCGAGGACTATGACCCCGAAGCCGCGCTGGAAGCGGTCCGCGGTCTCGTGACCTCGGTGCCGCAGGACGCCTCCCTCACCTTCACGGTGGAGGACGAGGAAACGCTGGAGCCCATCGAGATCACGGCCTCCTGGAAAGACCTGAGCGAAGCGTCCACGACGATGCTCGAGTATAAGGGCGAGGCTCCCGATCCGGCCAACTACGGCACCTGGATCCCGGGCATCCCGGTCCTGATCGAAGGCCTGCTGGATAAGATCGGCTGCGGCGACGTGGTCAAGGGCCTCGTGCTGGACGGCATCGTGGCCGGCGTCGGCGCGGTGCTCGGATTTGTGCCCCAGATGCTGGTCCTCTTCCTGCTCCTGGCCATCCTGGAGGATATCGGCTACATGGCCCGC
>CACXFD010000200.1 GCA_902766845.1 uncultured Lachnospiraceae bacterium
AGGCACTGCTGACCTGCCTGCCGGTCAAGGAGAAGGTGCGCGGAGCGGTCCGCCGCACGTACCGGGCCGCCGTGCCGCGCGAAAAACTGGAGGACCTGTACCGTCAGCTGACGGAAAAGCACCGGACCGCCCGGGCCCGGGCCGTGCAGGCCCTGCTGTCGGAAGGCGTACTGACGGCGCGCGTCCGGGAAAGTTTCAGGATTTCTTCAGAGAACCTTCATTTTTTGGAAACGCTCGGCGTGATAGAATGTGAAGAGACGCAGCTCGTGCGGGATCCCTACGCGGGCCGCGGCGGCACCGCCTACGAGGAACCGGTCCCGACGCAGCGCCAGCGCAGCGTGATCGACGGAATCGACCGTCACCTGCAGGAACGCCCCGGCGTTCCCTGTTATCTGCAGGGAGTGACCGGGAGCGGCAAGACGCTGGTCTACACCGAACTGATCGCACGGGAGGTGGAACGCGGCCGTCAGGCCATCTTCCTGATTCCGGAGATCTCGCTGACCTACCAGACCGTGCAGCGGTTCAAGGCGCGGTTCGGCGACCGGGCCGCGGTGCTGCATTCGCGGCTGTCGGCCGGGGAACGGTATGACCAGCTGCAGCGCGCGCTGCGCGGGGAGATCGACGTGATGATCGGCCCGCGGTCGGCTCTGTTTACGCCGATGCCTTCGCTGGGCCTCATCATCATGGATGAGGAACACGAGGATTCGTATAAAAGCGAGACGGCGCCGCGCTATCACGCGCGGGAAGCCGCAGCCTGCCGGGCGCATCTGGCCGGAGCCGGCCTCGTGCTCGGATCGGCCACGCCGTCCGTGGAAGCCTGGCAGAAAGTCAAAGACGGGAGCGTGGCCCTGTTCACGCTTCCCGAGCGGGCGGTGCCCGGCGCACGCGAGCCGGACGTGACCGTAACGGACATGCGGGAAGAACTGAAGGCCGGGAACCGCAGCATTCTGTCGCGTGCCCTGACGGAGAAGATCCGGGAGCGGCTGGAACGGGGCGAGCAGACGCTGCTGTTCCTGAACCGCCGCGGATACGCGGGCTTCTTGTCCTGCCGCAGCTGCGGGCAGATCCTCAAGTGCCCGCACTGTGACATTTCGCTGACACTGCACGGCCGGAACACGCTGAGGTGCCATATCTGCGGCTTTGAGACGCCGGCGCCGCGAACGTGCCCGTCCTGCGGGTCGCCGTTCATCGCGGCGTTCGGAGCCGGCACGCAGAAGGTGGAGGAAGAGGTGCGGCGGCTGTTTCCGGACGCGCGCACGCTCCGCATGGATCTGGACACCACGTCCGGCAAGGAAGGACATGAAAAGATCCTGCGCCGCTTTGAAGCGCACGAGGCGGACATCCTCGTCGGGACGCAGATGATCGTCAAGGGACATGATTTTCCGCTGGTCACCCTCGTCGGGGCGGTCGCGGCGGATCTGTCTCTGGCATTTCCCGATTACCGGGCCGCCGAGAAGACCTACCAGCTCCTGGTGCAGGCCATCGGCCGGGCCGGACGCGCGCGTCTTCACGGGGAGGCGCTGATCCAGACCTATCAGCCGGAGCATTTCGCGATCCGCTGCGCCGCGTCGTCGGACTACGAGGGCTTTTTTGCCGAAGAGATCGCGTACCGGAGGCTCCTGCATTACCCGCCGGCCGGCCGCATGATGACCGTACAGATGGCGCATGAAGACGAGACGGTCTGCGAGACCTTTGCGCAGGAGGCTGCGCGCCTCGGACAGGACTGCATCGCCTCGCTTCCCGACGGGAGCGGGTGTGCGCTGATCGGGCCGGCTTCCCCGCCGGTCGCGCGGAAAAAAGACATCTATTACCGGATCCTGACCGTTAAGGGCAGCCGCCTTTCCAACATGGTCTGGATCAAGGACCAGCTGACAGCCTGGGCCGCTTCACGCCGTGATAAGGTGTCGGTCCAGTTCGATATCCGATAAATCAAGAACCGGGAGGTACAAGACCATGGCACTTCGAAACGTCCGCGTCGAGGGAGACGAGATCCTGACCAAGCACTGCAAGGAGGTCCGGGAGATGACGCCCCGGCTGCGGGAGCTGATCGATGATATGTTCGAAACGATGTATGAGAGCTACGGCGTCGGGCTGGCCGCTCCGCAGGTGGGCGTGCTGCGCCGGATCGTCGTGATCGACTGCACGGACGACCGCTCGCAGCCGATCGTGCTGGTCAATCCGCAGATCAAAGAGACGGAAGGAGAGCAGACCGGATACGAGGGCTGCCTTTCGATTCCGGGCAAGCGGGCCATCGTGACCCGCCCGATGCACGTGACCGTGGAAGCGTTCGACGCGGATATGAAGCCGTTCCGCCTCGAAGCCGAGGGCCTGCTGGCCCGTGCGGTCTGTCACGAGTGCGACCATCTGGACGGCCATCTGTACCGTGAGAAGGCGGAGAGCCCGCTCGAGGACGTGCCGGAAGAAGAGGAAGAAGACTTCGAAGAATACGAAGAAGAGGCCTGATCATGAGAATCGTGTTTATGGGGACGCCGGACTTCGCGGTGCCCACACTGGAGGCAGTGGCCGCGGCCGGCCATGAGGTCGTGCTGGCCGTCACGCAGCCGGATAAAGCCAAGGGACGCAGCGGGCAGCTGTCCGCGCCGCCGGTCAAGGAAGCGGCGCAGCGGCTCGGGATCCCGGTCTTCCAGCCCCGCCGCGTACGGGAGCCGGATGCTGTCCGGACGATCCGGGACTGCCGTCCGGACGTGATCGTCGTGGTCGCGTTCGGCCAGATCCTGCCGCAGGAGCTGCTGGACGTGCCGCGGCTCGGCTGCATCAACGGGCACGCGTCGCTCCTTCCGAAGCTGCGCGGGGCCGCGCCGATACAGTGGGCCGTGATCGAAGGAGAAGCCGAGACCGGGATCACGACCATGTACATGGACGCGGGCCTGGACACCGGCGACATGATCCTGCAGGAAAAGGTCCCGATCGCACCCGATGAGACCGGCGGGAGCCTTCATGACAAACTGGCCGGGATCGGAGCCCGCCTGATGGTGGAAACGCTCCGGCGCGTGGAAGAAGGCACCGCGCCGCGCATTCCGCAGGAAGGCGAGAGCACCTACGCGAAGATGCTGAAGAAAGAGATGGGAGATCTGGACTTTACGCGGCCGGCCGCAGAGCTGGAGCGCCTGGTACGGGGCCTGTCGCCCTGGCCCGGCACGTTTGCCCGTCTGAACGGAAAGATCCTTAAGATCTGGCGTGCGGCCGTGTCGGAGATCTCGGTCCCCGGGGCGGCTCCCGGAGAGATCACCGGAGCCGGCGACGGCGTCATCCGCGTGCAGACCGGTGACGGGAGCCTCGAGCTCCTCGAAGTCCAGCTGGAAGGAAAGAAACGCATGGATACCGCCTCTTTCCTGCGCGGTGTCCGTATCAGGGAAGGAGATAGTCTATGCAGATGACGCCGCTTTTGGCCGCCGGATATTATTACGGCGGCGGATACCGGTACGGGTTCTACGGGATGGACTGGACCTATCTGCTGGTCCTGGCCGGTTTCGTGCTCTGCCTGATCGCGCAGGGCCTCGTCTCGTCCGCGTTCAACAAATACAGCCGCGTATCGGCCATGTCCGGGCGGACCGGGGCCGAGACGGCGGAAGAACTGCTGCGTTCACAGGGCATCTTCGACGTCGACGTGCAGCGCGTCGACGGGAACCTGACGGATCATTATGATCCGAAGAACAAGGTGCTCCGGCTGTCTGCGTCGGTCTACGGATCCTCTTCGGTCGCGGCCGTCAGTGTGGCCGCACATGAATGCGGCCATGCGGTCCAGCATCATCTGGGATACGCGCCGCTGAGCATCCGTACGGCCATCGTGCCGGTCGTGAACATCGCGCAGACGATCAGCTGGCCGCTGATCCTGATCGGCTTTCTGATCAACAGCCGGATGAGCACGCTGCTCCTCGAGATCGGCGTGCTGATGTTCGCGGCGGTGGTCCTGTTCCAGCTGATCACGCTGCCCGTCGAATTCGACGCGTCGCGCCGCGGACGCAGGATGCTCGAGGAGACGCATATTCTGTATGAGAATGAGATCGCGGGGACCAAAGCGGTCCTGCGGGCCGCAGCCCTGACCTACGTGGCCGGCGCGCTCTCGTCGATCCTTCAGCTCATCCGTATCATCCTGCTGACCGGAGGGCGCCGCCGTGACTGAGCGGCGGTACGGAACCGGCCGTCCGGACGGGAGCCGTCGGAACGCGCGTCCGGAAGTCCGCAGTGACGTCGCCAGCCGCAGCGGAACTGCCGTCACCGCGCGGTCGCTGGCCGCACGGGGCCTGCGGGACGTGCTGGAAAACGGAGAGAAGAGCCATGTGGTCCTCGCTTCGATGTACCGGGACGGGGAAAGGCTGACGGACGCGGACCGGCGGCTGATGACGCGCCTGTTCGAAGGCACGCTCGAGCGTCTGCTGCTGCTGGACCATCTGCTGGACCGGGTCTGCAGCCGGCCTGTGAGCCGCCAGAAGCCGTATCTGCGCACGGTCATGCGCATGACGGCCTACCAGCTCTGCTTTCTCGATTCCGTTCCGCCGTACGCGGCCGTAAGCGAAGCGCTGCGGCTGCTGGAACAGCACGGCCTGTCCGGCCTGAAAGGGTTTGCGAACGGATGCCTGCGCTCGCTCCAGCGGCAGAAAGAAGCGCTGCTGGAGGCCGCAGAACGGACGGAAGGGCCGGAAGGCATGTCATTGCGCACCTCCGCGCCAAAATGGCTCTGTGAGCGTCTGACGGCCTCCTACGGGGCCGACCGGGCACAGGCCGTGCTAAGCGCGTCCCTGACACGCCCGCCGGTCACGGGCCGGCTCGTGAGCCCGGACCCGGAAGCGGTCCTCGCCTCATGGGAAAAGCAGGGAATCGGATATAACCGGCTCGAGGGCCTGCCGGATGCCTTTGAGATCGACGGCTTTGACCGTCTGGACCGGCTGGCGGAGATCCGAAACGGGAGCTTTCTGGTCCAGGATGTCAGCTCGATGCTGGCCGTCCTTTCGGCCGGGATTCGTCCCGGCATGACCGTGATGGACCCGTGTGCGGCGCCGGGCGGAAAGAGCCTGCTGGCAGCCCGTCTGCTGGACGGGAGCGGACGCGTGATCTCCGGTGACAAGAGCGAAGCCAAGCTCCGCCTGCTGCGGGAAAACGTCCGCCGCGCCGGCATGGAAGAGCGGATCGCGTGCCGCGTGTGGGACGCGTCCGTTCCGGACCCGGCGCTGGCCGGGCAGGCCGATGTGCTGCTTCTGGACGTTCCGTGCTCGGGGCTGGGCGTCCTGCGGCGGAAGAAGGAGATCAAGTACCGTGTCACGCCGGAGAGCGCGGCGGAGCTCATCGGTCTGCAGCGGCAGATCGCGGCCGCGTGCCTGGAGCGTGTCCGTCCGGGCGGGCAGGTCGTCTATTCGACCTGTACGGTCCTGCCCGAGGAGAATATCCGTCAGCGGGAATGGCTGCTGGATCGTTTCCCGCTTCGCCCGGTCCCGTTTTCGGACCGGATCCCGGAGCGCTTCCGGCGTGAGAGCACGCAGGAGGGCTGGCTGCAGCTGCTTCCCGGGATCGACGAAACAGACGGGTTCTTTATCGCAGTATTTGAAAAGGAGAAGGCATGATGCAGCAGCCGGATCTTCGGTCGATGACGCAGCCGGAACTGGCGGCGCTCCTCACGTCGTGGGGCGAGCCGGCCTTTCGCGCGAAGCAGCTGTTTTCCTGGATCCAGGAGAAGGCGGCCGCGGACGTCGCAGACATGACGAACCTCCCGCTGCCGCTGCGTGAACGGCTGGCGCGGGAGACGCAGCTGACCACGCTCACGCAGGCGGACCGCCTGGTATCGAAGCTGGACGGGACCGAAAAATACCTGTTTGCCCTGCCGGACGGAAACATCGTCGAAAGCGTACTGATGCGCTATGATTACGGGCTGAGCGCCTGCATCTCGTCGCAGGTCGGCTGCCGGATGGGCTGCCGTTTCTGCGCTTCGACGATCGACGGGCTGGTCCGCGGTCTTACGGCCGGCGAGATGATCGAACAAATCTCACGGATCGAGCAGACGGCCGGCGAGCGCGTGAGCCGCGTCGTGATCATGGGCAGCGGGGAGCCGCTGGACAATTACGATAACCTGCTCCGCTTCCTCACACTCGTGTCGGATCCGGCCGGCAAGGCCCTCGGACACCGGCATATCACGGTATCGACCTGCGGACTGGTACCGCAGATCCGCCAGCTGGCGCGCGAGAAACTGCAGCTGACGCTCGCGCTCTCGCTCCACGCGTCTTCGGACGAGGTGCGGCGGCAGATCATGCCGATCGCGAACCGGTACGCGCTGGCGGACGTGCTGGAGGCATGCCGGGAGTATCAGGAGATGACCGGACGGCGCGTCAGCTACGAGTACAGCCTGATCCGCGGCGTGAACGATACGCCCGAACAGATCGACGGCCTCGTGCGCCTGATGAAGGGCCGCGGCGGCCATGTGAACCTGATTCCGGTCAATCCGGTGAAGGAGCGGGACTATGCTTCCACGACCCGCGCGCGGGCGGCGGAGATACAAAAACTCCTTGAAAAAAACGGGATTCATGCTACTATAAGAAGAGAAATGGGCAGAGACATAGACGGCGCCTGCGGGCAGCTGCGGCGCCGTTATCTGGCTCATGAAACGACAGGAGGTGAGGCCCTGTGAGGGCGTATGCAAAGACGGATATCGGACGGTCCCGGAAGAGCAATCAGGATTACTTCTTTGTCAGTACGGAGCCTGTGGGACCTTTGCCGAATCTGTTCATCGCGGCGGACGGCATGGGCGGACACAACGCCGGTGACTTCGCGTCGCGTTTTTGCACCGAGCATCTGGCGGACTACGTGCGCCGCTCGTCGGAAAAAGAGCCCGGCGAGCTGCTTTCGCGCGCGGTCCGTGAGGTCAACCGCGAGCTGCTGGACGCGGCGTCGCGCGATCCGGAACTGACCGGGACCGGCACCACGATGGTCGCGGCCGTGATCCGAAGCGGGATCTGCATCACGATGAACATCGGCGACAGCCGGCTCTACCATGTGAGCGGAGACCGGATCCGGCAGATCACGCGGGATCACTCGTACGTGCAGAAGATGGTGGACATGGGCCGCATGGAAGTCGGGAGCCCCGCTTACCTGCGGCAGAAGAATTATATCACCCGCGCGCTGGGAACGTCCGCCGCGGAGCCGGACCTGTTTGAAACGGAGGTCCGGGACGGAGACATCGTCCTGCTCTGCACGGACGGTCTCACGAACATGGTGTCCGATGAAGAGATTCTGAAGGTGCTTCGCACCGAAGAGGATCTTGAAACGGCTGTGGAAAAACTGGTCGGCCTCGCCAATGCGAACGGCGGCCGTGACAACATCACGGCGGTCGCTGTGCGGGCAGGAGAGCAGGAGGAGTTATGTTAAGGATTGGAATGTTTCTGGGCGGCCGCTATGAGGTCCTGAGCCATATCGGCAGCGGCGGCATGTCCGATGTCTATAAAGCAAGGGATCATAAGCTGAACCGGCTCGTGGCCATCAAGGTCCTGAAGGAGGAGTTCAACTCCGACGACAGCTTCCTGACGAAGTTCAAGGCGGAGGCGCAGGCGTCGGCCTGCCTGACCCACCCGAACATCGTGAACGTCTACGACGTCGGCAACGAGGCCGGGATCCACTACATCGTGATGGAGCTCGTCGAGGGCATCACGCTGAAGAATTATATCTCCCGCAAGGGCCATCTGGAGGTCCGGGAGACCATCGGGATCTCGATCCAGGTCGCACAGGGTCTGGAGGCCGCGCACGAGCAGAAGATCGTGCATCGAGATATCAAGCCGCAGAACATCATCATCTCAAGAGAAGGCAAGGTCAAGGTCGCGGATTTCGGGATCGCCCGCGCCACCACCGAACATACGATGACCACGGTCGCGATGGGGTCGGTCCATTACCTTTCGCCCGAACAGGCACGCGGCGGATTTTGTGATGAACGCAGCGATATCTATTCGCTCGGCGTCACTATGTTCGAGATGCTGACCGGCGTGGTCCCGTTCGGCGGGGATACGGCCGTGTCCGTGGCCATGAGCCATATCCAGAGCGAGATCCCGTCGCCCGCCGCGCTGAACGGCGCGGTGCCGGTGAGTCTCGAGAAGATCGTGATGAAGTGTCTGCAGAAGAAGCCGGAGCAGCGGTACCAGTCCGCGTCCGCGCTGATCTCGGACCTGAAGCGCGCCCTGCTCAAGCCGGATGAGGATTTCGTCAAGATCGTCCCGCTCGTGCAAAGCGACGCGCCGACCATGGTCATGAATGAAGACGAGATGGCCATGATCAAGGAAGGCAGCCGGCGCGCGGCCGTGATCGAAGACGATAAAGGCGCGGAGGAGAAATACCTTCTGGGCCTGGAAGATCCGTCGGACGAAGAAGTGCCGGAGGAGCCCGAAGAGCCCGAAGACACAGAGGATGAAAAAGAAGAAAAGACGGACAGGATCCTCGCGATCGTGATGATCGCGATCGCGGTCCTGGTGGTCCTGGGCGTCATCTACATCTTCGGCAGCATGTTCGGGCTGTTCGGGAACAAGACGCCGGAGACCACGGATGCGGTCTCCACGGAACTGACCACGGAAGAATCCAAAGAGGTCGCGCTGGAGGACCTGACCGGCAAGACGCTGTCGGAAGCAGAGCAGATCCTGCGGACCAGCCTGCTGGGCCGGGACGTGGTCTATGACTATTCCGATGATTATGAAGAGGGGACCGTCATCCGCTACGGCCTCGGTGAATACGGCTCGTCGGACTTCAAGGAACTCAAGGCCGGCGACATGGTCGAAAAGCATACGACGGTCACGCTGGTCCTGAGCGCCGGCAAGAGCATGATCACGGTGCCGCTGGCACTGATCGGGAAGGCGGAGACGGACGCGCACAGCATGCTGACGAGCGCCGGCTTCACGAACATCCACGTGGAACGCGGCGAGAGCGATACGATCGAAGCGGGCCTGGTATACAACGTGAGCCCGGCCTCGGGCCGTTCCGCCCCGGCGGACGGAGAGATCATCCTGTATGTCTCGACCGGCACCAGCAAGGTCAAGGTACCGGATCTGAGCAGCTATAATGAAGACGATATGGACCAGGTCCTGGCGAACCTCGAGCTGGTGCCGTCGGCGTCTTCGCAGTATTCCGACACGGTCGAAGAAGGCCGCCTGATCTCCCAGACGCCTTCGGCCGGCACGCTGGTCGCCAAGGGCAGCACGGTCCGGTACGTGATCAGCAACGGTCCCAAGCCCACGGAGCCTCCGACCGAGGAGCCCACGGAAGCCGTCATCCAGGTGCCGAACCTGATCGGCAAGAACGAGAGCGGCGCACGTCAGGTCCTCGAGGCCAAAGGACTGGTGCTGGGACATGTGGAAGAGGTCTACAGCGACGAGACCCCCGGCACGGTCATCTGGCAGAGCATTCCGGAGGGCGACGAGGTCAAGTCCGGCGCGTCGGTAGACGTGCATATCGCGAAGGAGAAAAAGGAACAGAGCATCGCGGCTTCGATCGGCAGTTCCGATCTGACCGTCGGTGATACGACGTCCGTGTCTGTCAGCGGAGCGCACGGTTCCGTGACCTACAGCAGTTCGAACACGTCGGTCGTGACGGTCGATTCGAGCGGGAATGTAAAAGCGGTCGGGGCCGGAAGCGCCACGATCACCGTCCATGCGGCCGGGACCGATGAGTACAAAGCTTCCAACGAAGCCTCTGTCTCGGTCAATGTCACGGCGTCTGTGGAGCCTGAAACGCCGCCCGAAGGAAATGACACGCCGTCGGAAGGCGGAGAATAAGCCGCGGCCGCTTGCGGCCGCAGGAAGACGGGCCCGGTCCGAATCCCGTCACACCAGCATATGACAGGTCCGCGCGGCCGGCCGGAACAAGGCCGGCCGTGCAGGGACCTTGATCATCGGTATCTGCCGCTGCGGCGCCTTCGGGCGCCGGCGCGGCAGAACTTTTCTGCGTTTGACACGGAGGATGCGCACAGCGGATATGCAGGGAAAGATCATCAAGGCGATCGCGGGCTTTTACTACGTCCACGACGGAAAGCAGAAGATCTATGAATGCCGCGCCAAGGGGCTGTTCCGTCTGGACGGGAGCAAGCCGCTGGTCGGAGACGATGTGATCTTCTTTCCGGTCGAGGATACGGAGAAGCCCGATTCGGGCAGCATCCGCGAGATCCTGCCGCGCAAAAGCGCCCTGATCCGTCCGGCCGCGGCCAACGTGGACCAGGCGCTGATCGTGTTCTCGTGCCACCATCCCGAGTTCCATCCGAACCTGCTGGACCGGTTCCTGCTGCGCATGGCGCTGCTCGAGATCCCGTGCGTGATCGTTTTTGGCAAGACGGATCTGACCACGCCGGAGGAGCAGGAAGAACTGTCGCGGATCTACGCCGGCTCCGGCTGCCCCGTGATCCATCTGTCCGCGTCGGAAGGGATCGGCGTGGACCGGCTCTGGACGGTGCTGGCCGGAAAGACCTCGGTGCTGGCCGGCCCGTCGGGCGTCGGAAAGTCCACGCTGCTGAACGCGCTTGCGCCCGAAGCGTCCGCGCAGACCGGCGATGTGAGCCGGAAGATCGGCCGCGGCCGGCATACGACGCGCCACACCGAACTGTTCAATATCGGCGAGGATACGTACCTGCTGGATACGCCGGGCTTCTCCTCGCTGGATCCGGAGCAGATCGAGCCCGAACAGCTCCGGTATTATTATCCCGAGTTTTCACGGTTTGAAGGCAGATGCCGTTTCGACGGATGCCTGCACGATAAAGAACCCGGCTGCGCCGTCAAGGAAGCGGTGGCGGCCGGACAGATCCATCCCAAACGGCATGAGAGCTACCGGCTGCTGCTCGAGGAACTGCGCGGCCGTCGCCGGTACTGATATCGGACGGAAGCGAATACGGACCCGGCGCCGGGAAGGCCGGACGGCATCGCCGCGGAGGGGATCCGCAGGAAGATATGGCAGGAGACCGGCCGCGGCCGGCATCATGGATACAGGAGGTCAGTATGAAGTATGTGATCGCACCGTCGGTGCTCTCGGCGGATTTTGCGAAGCTCGGAGAAGAAGTGCGCACGGTCAGCGAGGCCGGCGCGCCGTACATCCATCTGGATATCATGGACGGCGTCTTTGTGCCGCCAATCACGTTCGGATCGGACGTCGTGAAGGCGATCCGTCCGTATTCCGACAAGGTCTTTGACGTGCATCTGATGGTGGAAGAGCCCGGACGGCTGATCGAAGGGTTTGCCGAAGCCGGCGCAGACATCCTGACCGTGCACGCGGAGGGCTGCCGTCATCTGGACCGCGTACTGCAGCAGATCCGCGGCCTCGGCAAGAGATGCGGCGTCGCGATCAACCCGGCCACGCCGCTGTCCGCCCTGGAATGGGTCATGGATCAGGTCGACATGATCCTTCTGATGACCGTGAACCCCGGTTACGGCGGACAGAAGTTCATCCCGTACATGCCGCAGAAGATCCGCGCGCTGCGGGAGCGCCTGAACAGCCTGGGCCTTGAAACGGACATCCAGGTGGACGGCGGAATCCATCTCGGAAACGCGGCCGACGTAGCCGCGTGCGGCGCCAACATCCTGGTGGCCGGATCGGCCGTCTTCCGCGGCGATTCCGCGGCCAACGTGCGCGCGTTCCGCGGGATCCTGGAGAAGCTCGGATGAAGGGGCGGCTGATCCTGGCCTCCCAGTCCCCGCGCCGGCGGGAACTGATGGCGCTGGCGGGCCTTTCCTTCGATGTGCGCCCGAGCGGAGATCCGGAGATCGTGACCGAGAACGAACCGGCCCGGATCGTGCAGGAACTGGCGCGCGCAAAAGCGCATGACGTGCTGGCCGGCGCGCAGGACGGGGATATCGTGATCGGCGCGGATACGATCGTCGTACAGGACGGCAAAGTTCTCGGAAAGCCGTCGGACCCGGAGGACGCGCACCGTATGCTCGCACGGCTCTCGGGCCGCACGCATCAGGTGTTCACCGGCGTCTGCGTCTGTGAGAAAGCCGGCAAAGAGACGGTGTTTGCGGAGGAGACCTGCGTTTCGGTCTGCCCGCTGACCGAGGAGGAGATCGGCGCCTACATCGCGACGGGCGAACCGATGGACAAGGCCGGCGCCTACGGCGTCCAGGGAGCTTTCTGCCGCTATGTGGACCGCATCGACGGGGATTACTACAATGTGGTCGGCCTGCCGGTCGCGCGCCTGTACCACGTGCTGCGGGACTGGGACCGGCACGAATGATATCCGAGCGGACGGATATGCAGACGGATATGCAGACGGATATGCAGTGGATTATTATGGACAGATCGGAGCTTATCGTATGATCAAACTGATCGCATCAGACATCGACGGCACGCTGGTGCCGGACAGCAGCCGGGACATCGATCCCGAAATCTTCAGGGCGCTGATGGAACTCAAGCACCGCGGCGTCAAGATCGCGCTCGCGTCGGGACGCCAGAAGGAGAGCATCGTGGCGGCCTTCGGCCCCATCGAGGAGAATATCTTTTATATCGCGAGCAACGGGACCTATATCGGCACGTACGGACGCGATC
>CACXFD010000201.1 GCA_902766845.1 uncultured Lachnospiraceae bacterium
ACGCCGCGAAGCGCGCGGATAAGGCAAAGATTGCGTCGGAAAAGCATAACGTCTGCATACGAAGCGGGGCGGAGCCATACGGCTCCGCCCCGCTTCGCGCTGTCCGGCAGCTTCTGCAGCCTCCTGCCGGCCTTCCGCCTTTATTCTTTTCCGGCCCGGTCCAGGTATTCGATCACGCTGTGCGCGGCCACGTTGCCCTCTCCGACCGCCTTCGCGTACTGGTACGGACGGCCCGTGCAGTCACCGGCCGCGTAAACGCCCGGCAGGTTGGTCGCCATCGAACGGTCTACCCGGATATGGCCCTCTTCGGTCTCGAGTCCCGCCAGCAGCGAGGACAGCGTGATGCTGTCGCGCAGGCAGAAGATCCCGTCCACGGCCAGCTGCTCACCGCTCTTGAGCTGAACACCGTTTGCCTTCATCTCTCCGAGAACGGCCGTGACGCGGTCCGCGTGCACCGTCACGTTCTCGGGCATCTCTCCGACGCCTTTATAGGTCGGGAAATAGTGGACCTGTGCGGCCAGCTGGGCCAGGAACCGGACCTCGCCCTCAAAGCGCTCCGCGTTGCAGATCACGGCCACGGTCTTGCCGCGGTACAGGCCGCCGTCGCAGGTGGCGCAGTAGCTGACGCCTCGTCCCAGATGCTCGCTCTCGCCGGGCAGGGCCGCCTTCATGGCCACGCCGGTCGTCAGGATCAGGGTTCTGGCTTCATAGAATTCGCTGCCGGCCATCAGCGCGTAATGGTCTCCCATCGGCAGGATCGAATTCACCATGTGCTCGGTGATCTCGATCCCCATCCGGTCCACATGGTCCCGGAACGCCTTCGTCAGTTCTTCCCCTCCGGCCGACGGGATGCCCGGATAATTCTCGATCTTCTCCGCCTTGCGGATCTTGTCGCTGAGCTGTTTGCTGCCCAGCCATAAAAAGTTCTTCTCATGGATCTTCAGGTTCAGTGCCGCGGATACGCCCGCAGGGCCGGTCCCGATGACCGCCGCATCGTATACCATATCGATCTCCTCCGTTCGTTTTGCCAAGCGAAAGCATTATAGCACACTCGGCTGATTCTGAAAACCGCTTTTTCTGCTCCGGCGTGCCCTGGTCTTCGCGGAAGAGCCCTTGGTTTTCGCGACGGAAAGCCTTGATTTTCGCGCTTTTTCTGGTATACTGTTTGCCATAAGGAGAACCGGCCATGGAAAAGAGCTATATTCCCGAGGGTTATATCCCTGCCCTGGGCCTCTACGATACGCAGAAGGCCATCGGCATCATCAAGAACACCTTTATGAAGAAGCTGTGCATGGCGCTGCACCTGAAACGCGTGACGGCTCCGCTGTTCGTGGACCCGTCCACGGGCCTGAACGATGATCTGAACGGCGTGGAACGTCCGGTCTCGTTCGATATCCCGGACGCCGGGATGGACGCGCAGGTCGTCCACTCGCTCGCCAAATGGAAACGCATGGCCCTGTACCGCTATGACTTCCAGCCCGGCAAGGGCCTGCTCTGCGATATGAACGCGATCCGCCGCGATGAAGAGCTCGACAACCTCCATTCGGTCTACGTGGACCAGTGGGACTGGGAACGGGTGATCCTTCCGGAAGACCGTACCGAAGCGTTCCTGCGTGAAACGGTCGGCCGGATCGCCGGCGTGATCGTCAACACGCTTGATGAACTCAAATACGAATTCGACGACCTGCACACCGAACTTGTCCGGGACGTAACGTTCATCACCTCCCAGGAACTGCTGGACCTGTATCCGGACAAGACGCCCAAGGAACGCGAGACGCTGTTCACGCGCGAGCACAAAACGGTCTTCATCGAGCAGATCGGCGACAAACTCTCGAACGGCCTGCCGCACGACGGACGCGCGCCGGACTATGATGACTGGTCCCTGAACGGAGACCTGCTCTTCTGGCACGAGCCGCTCGGCTGCGCGCTCGAGATCTCCTCGATGGGCATCCGCGTCGATCCGGCCAGTCTGGACCGCCAGTTGACCGCGGCCGGCTGCGACGCGCGGCGCACTCTCCCGTTCCACCGGATGCTGCTGGAGGGAAAGCTCCCGCTTACCATCGGCGGCGGCATCGGCCAGAGCCGTGTCTGCATGCTGCTCCTCGGAAAAGCCCACATCGGTGAAGTCCAGGCTTCGGTCTGGGACGATGACACGCTCCGCCGCTGCGAGGCGGCCGGCGTGAAGCTGCTGTGAGGCAGCCCGGCGTGAATCGGCTGTGAGCCGAGCGGCCCAGCCGTAAAGTTCGGCTAAATAGAAGCAAACATTCTTCCGCGCACTCACCCGCACACAAAAGATCCGGCCCCGACATCACGTCGGGGCCGGACTTGTTTTGTTTTATCGGAACGGGCCGCCAAGGCTTGGGAGAGCGGCGGCCC
>CACXFD010000202.1 GCA_902766845.1 uncultured Lachnospiraceae bacterium
CGTGCCACTGCCGCTCATAAAATGGCGTATTTGCGTGGTTTTATGTGGGTCATCCGAGGGTTCGAATCCCTTCGGATCCACACAGGAACACCGCAGCCGTAGAGACTGCGGTGTTTTTTCGTTCAGGCGAAGCTGCCTGACCATCCCCGCCTTGAGGAGATCGGAATGAGACTGCTGATCATGATCGTCTGTTATCTGGCCGTGATGGCGGCCGCCCTGGGCCTGCTGGACTGGCTGCTGGACCGGGCCTTCCCCGGGAAGGCGAGGGGCCTGCGGGACCTGGCCGTCTGTGCGGCGGGGCTGGCGGCCCTGTTCCCGCTGGCCGGAGCCGTGACGCCGGACGGACCTCTCTGCTGGTTCTTCCAGCGGTGGGGAAACGTTTTCATCGGATACTTCCTGTATTTTTTCGGACCGCTTCTTCTGGTGTGGCTGTTCTCGCTGCCGGTGCGCCTTGTGAACAGGTCGCGTGCCCGGCGCGCAGCCGCCGCGTCCGCTGCGCCGGAAGACGGCGCGTACCGTAAAAAGACGGCTCCGTGGTACCGGGTCCTGACACTGGCCCTTCTGGTCCTGACGATCGCTCTGAACCTTCTCGGAACAAAGACCGCGCACGACGTGAAGGTGACCCGGTATGAGCTTCCGAAAGAAACGCTCGCCCGGGAGGAACCGCTGCGGATCGTGCTGATCGCGGATCTGCACATCGGCGTGAATTCTTCTCCGAAGCTCTATGAAGACATGGCCGCCCGCGTCAACGAGCAGGACCCGGACCTGATCCTGGTGGCCGGCGATATTGTGACCAGTTCCTTCGGCGCCATGGAGACGCCGGACACGTACGCGAAGATCCTGCGGCAGATGCGCGCGCGGTACGGAGCGTACGCGGTCTACGGCAACCATGACGTGGACGAGCCGCTGCTCGGCGGCTTTACGTATGCCGGCCGCGAGAACGCGCTGCGCCATCCGGACATGCCGGCCTTCATCGAAGCCTGCGGCTGGCAGATCGTGGAAGACGAAACGGTGACGGTCCCGGAGCTGGGCGGCCTTGTGATCGCGGGGCGGCGGGACGCGAGCCGTCCGGGAGACGGGATCCGGGAGCGGGATCTGCTCGAAAAGGTCCTGAAGGATGTTCCGCAGGGCGCCCCGGTCCTTTTGCTGGGGCATGAGCCCGCGGAGCTGGAGAAGCTCGCGGAATACGGCGTCGGCCTGACCGTGAGCGGACATACGCACGACGGGCAGATCTTCCCCGGCAACATCATCACGCGGATCCTGAACGACCAGTCGTACGGTCTGATGGACTGGAACGGCGCGCAGTCGGTCGTCACGAGCGGCGTAGGCTTCTACGGCCCCCCGATCCGCGTCGCGACGGTCAGCGAGATCGTCGTGATCGACCTGAAATAAGTGCCGCAGCCGGGACAGACGGCTCCGGCAGCCGATACGGAAAGCATAAAACGCAAAGAGATTCACGCAGGAGGCAAAACGATGGCATCGACCCCCTACACGCCCCATGAACTCAGAAAAAACTGGAAGACCCGGGCCCGCCAGGTACTGAAGAAGCATTACCTGCTGTTAGTTTGCCTGTGCCTGATCGCGGTCTTCTACGGCACGGAATTCGGCTATGTCAAGTTCCACGCGCAGGATCTGTATAACGCGGTCACCGGCCAGGTGACGGAACTGGGCGGCGACGTCCTGAAGCTGGATACGGAAAGCGTGCGTGAGAAAGTGCTGATGGACCTCGTCGAAGACAACGTGAACGCCGGACGGGACAAGGCGGCGCAGCAGCTGCAGGCCTATCAGGAATCCAGGCTGAACAACGATGTGCTGGGCCGCCGGCGCGGGATCTTCGCGTCGCTCGCGAATGAGATCTCGTCCGGGCATTTTTACATGACCGTCTTTTCGGCCCTGCACTCGATCGTCCATTCGTCGCGCGGGGTGTCTGCCTTCATCGTGCTCGTATCCCTGCTCGTGAGCGCCGCTGTCTGGATCTTCCTCAAAAACATGTACCAGGCGGTGCTCCGCCGGATCTTCCTGGAGGCGCGGACGTATCCGGAGGTGCCGGTGGTCCACCTGCTGCATATCAAGCTCGTGGGACGCTGGCTGCGGGCCTCCATGGTCCTGCTGGTCAAGAGCATCTACGAGACGCTGTGGGACCTGACGATCGTCGGCGGCGTGATCAAGCATTATTCCTACCGTCTGGTCCCGTTCATCGTGGC
>CACXFD010000203.1 GCA_902766845.1 uncultured Lachnospiraceae bacterium
CGCGCGGCCATCGGGACGGCGGACACGCCGGCCGAGCCGATGAGCGGGTTGATCTTCTCTTTCAGGAACAGGTTCATGAACTTGGCGAGCAGGACGCCGCTGCCGGTACCCACACCGAAAGCCACGATGCCGACGACGAGGATGCCGAGGGTCTGCCAGTTGAGGAAGGCCGCGGCTGTCGCCGTGGCGCCGACATAGGAGAACCCCGTCGCGGCCAGGAAGGCCTTCGAGATCTCGTAGCGGTCCAGGAAATCCACCGCGTCCGGGCTGCAGAACGACATCGTTTCCAGATAATAGATGCCGGGCAGCACGAAGATGGACAGGTTCGGATATTCCTGCGCGTGCAGCACGATGGCCGCGTTGTTCGTCAGGACCGTCACGTTATGCGCCGTGATGTAGTGAAGGATATAGGGCGTCGTCGTGCCTGAATCCACAAAGATCACATCGTTGTCCGCCACGAGGCCGGCCGCGAGCCGCGCCAGCGCGTTCTTCTCCGCGGCGTTCTGCTCGTCGCGGAACTCATAGCGCGTCAGCATCGAGGGCTCGTTGTACGCCACGCCGCCGTAGACCTTGTTGATGAAGCCTTCGTCCTGCAGGATCTGCAGATCCCGCCGGAGCGTGCTCATCGAGATGTCCATGGCCGCGCAGAGCTCTTCGTTCGACACCTGGCGATGGGCTTTGATGTATCCCTTCAGATCCCGGAGCCGTGCAGCCTTCATCCGATCACCTCCCGGATCACCGGAACAGGCTGATCAGGACGCCGGCCGCCACAGCGGAACCGATGACACCGGCCACGTTCGGGCCCATGGCGTGCATCAGCAGGAAGTTCGCAGGGTTCTCCTGCTGGCCGACCTTCTGGCTGACGCGGGCCGCCATCGGGACAGCCGACACGCCGGCGGAACCGATCAGCGGGTTGATCTTTTCCTTCAGGAACAGGTTCATGAACTTCGCCAGCAGCACGCCGCCCGCGGTACCGAAACCGAAGGCCACGACGCCGAGCGCGAGGATCATCAGGGTCTCCAGACGCAGGAAGCTCTGCGCGTTGGCCGTCGCGCCGACCGCGGTGCCCAGCATGATGGTCACGGAGTTGACCAGGGCGTTCTGCGCGGTATCCGACAGACGGTCCGTCAGGCCGCTCTCGCGGAACAGGTTGCCGAGCATCAGCATACCGATCAGCGGGATCGCATCCGGCACGGCCAGGGCCACGACGATGGTCACGGCGATCGGGAAGATGATCTTCTCTTTCTTCGAGACCGGGCGCAGCTGCTTCATGACGATGCAGCGCTCTTCCCTGGTGGTCAGGGCCTTCATGATGGGCGGCTGGATCACGGGCACCAGGGCCATGTAGCTGTAGGCCGCCACGGCGACCGCGCCCAGACGGTGCGGAGCCAGGATGCTGGTGGTCAGGATGGCCGTCGGGCCGTCCGCGCCGCCGATGATGCCGATCGAGCCGGCTTCCTGAGCCGTGAAGCCCAGGGCGATGGCGCCGAGGAAGGTCGTGAAGATGCCCAGCTGGGCCGCCGCGCCGAGGAGCAGGCTCTTCGGATTGGCGATCAGCGGACCGAAGTCCGTCATGGCGCCGACGCCCATGAAGATCAGGCAGGGCAGCACGCCCCAGCGGCACAGACGATAAAACAGATACAGCAGACCGGGGTTGGTCGGGTTCGCGTCCAGGCTCGTGAAGATCGCGGACGACGGAAGATTGCTCAGCAGCATGCCGAAGGCGATCGGGATCATGAGGAGCGGCTCGAACTGCTTGTGGATGCCCAGATAGAGCAGGAAGCAGGCCACGGCGATCATGATCAGATTGCCCAGACCACTCTGTCCGATGGCGTCAATGGAGAATTCCTTGAGCTCGAACATGGTCTTGATCATGTTGTAGATGCCGGTCGTTTGGAAAAATTCCAGCATGGATCAGCTCTCCTTTCTTTTCTGCTTAAGAGCTCCGAAAGGAGGCTTACAGGGTGACCAGCGCGTCGCCGGTGTTGACATTGGCGCCGGCATTCACATGCA
>CACXFD010000204.1 GCA_902766845.1 uncultured Lachnospiraceae bacterium
CGCCGGGCTGTGAGGCCCGGGTGAGCCGGACCGGTGCGGGGCGCCTGCCCTGCACCGGTCTTTCGCGCTGTAAAACGGGCGGCTGTGCGGGAAAACGGCGGGCCGCGCGGCTGAAACGGACGTCAGGAGGAGCGCCACATGGAAAAGAAGAAAAAGGTCAACTGGAAAGAACTGTTTCTGTTTACCAAAGAGGGCCGAATCAAGAATCTGGACCTGATGTACGGATTCTTTCTGGGCGTGGCGCTGATCGCGGTCAGCTTCCTGATCGGGAACCGCCTGACGATGCTGTTCGAGACGCTGCTGGCCGGACAGAGCCGGGCCGTCAAGAACCTGGCGGACACGCTGGTCCCGATGCTGCTGTGCCTCCTGATCGTATGGGGGCTGTTCCGCGTGATCCCGAAAAAGGTCACGGTCCTGCTGGCCTGCTGGATCGTGCTGATCATCACCGCGGCCTTCCTGCTGGTCGTCCTGTTCACCTATGACCGGGAGACGCTGGAGCTGATGTTCATGCCATTCTTCTGCATATTCGGCGTGCCGGCCCTGGCCGATGCGGCCCTCGCGACCGTACTGTACGTGCGGTACCGGCGGACCCTGCCGGCGCTGGCCGATCCGGTCGAAGAAGAGACCGGAGAATAAGCCGGAGAAGAGTGAGAAAAAAGAAAAGAGCCGCGTCCTCTCGGATGCGGCTCTTTTTGGATGCTTTTTGCGGCCGTACGGGACGGCTGCGCTTTCTTTGGCGCTGCGGCTGGCGCTGCGGGCCGTACCGTGCGGTGCTTACGCCTCTTCGGGCGCGGCCTCCGCGACGACCTCTCCCTGCGCGGGATCTTCTCCCTCGCTGGAGAGCTTCTGGGCGTCAAAGTACTCGTTGATATAAGCAATCAGGTCATCGGGATCGATCCCGTGCACGTAGCAGGCCTCTTCGAGCGTTTCTCCGCTGGCGGCGATGCAGTGGATGCAGTGCATGCCGACGGCCATCAGGATCTCTTCGATCTCCGGCGCCTGCTGCAGGGCGTCCATGATCATCGTCTCTTTGGTGATGTTGATATCCATAAAAACAGCCTCCTTTTTTAATTCCGCAACTCACAGCATAACACACCGGCGGGAAAAAGGCAAGAGCCCGCAGGCCCCGCGCGCGAAAACGGAAAGACGGCGCAGCCGCATATACAAAATCCTTATAGAGCATACAGAAATAGAGTATATACAGCCGGCCGGACATATGTTAAACTATTAACAGAAAACATGAGGAATGAT
Organism: uncultured Lachnospiraceae bacterium; assembly: GCA_902766845.1. Classification (GTDB taxonomy): domain Bacteria; phylum Bacillota; class Clostridia; order Lachnospirales; family Lachnospiraceae; genus RUG11204. The sequence goes on from CACXFD010000204.1 coordinate 1,252, forward strand.
CCTCGGGAGGTGTTTCCAATGAACGAGTATTTTGACCTGTCGGGTCGGGTCGCCATCGTGACCGGCTGCTCCACAGGGCTGGGCGTGCAGATGGCTAAAGCATTGGCGAACCAGGGCGCCATCATCGTTCCCGTGGCCCGCCGGCAGGAACTGATCGAAAAAGTCGCAAAAGAGATCTCGGAAGAGTTCGGCGTAGAGACGCTGCCCGTGCGCTGCGATATCACCGATACAGACATGGTGAATGCCATGGTGGACACGGTCATGGAGAAGTTCGGCCGTGTGGATATCCTCATCAATAACGCAGGCACCGGCGCCGTCGCCCCGGCGGAAGACATCACGGATGATCAGTTCGCCAACGAAATGAACATCGATCTGTTCGGTTCCTTCAAGGTGGCCCGCGCGGTCGCGAAGAAGGCCATGATCCCGGCGAAATACGGAAGGATCATCAATATCGCGTCGATGTACGGTCTTGGCGGAAACAAGATCGCCGGCTCTGCCCCTTATCACGCCGCCAAAGGAGGCGTGGTGAACATGACTCGCGCACTGGCCGCTGAATGGGGAAAATACGGCATCACCGTGAACTCCATCTGCCCCGGTTACTTCTATACCGACCTGACCCGCGATACGCTGAATTCTGATTTCTTCCAGCAGAACGCGAAGACCATGATCCCTGAAGAGAGATACGGGGAGGAAGGTGAACTGGATACGGCCGCGATCTTCCTTGCGGCGCCTGCTTCCAGCTACGTGACCGGCGTGAACCTGGCTGTGGACGGCGGCTATACGGCCATGTAAGGCCCATACAATTTCATCGTGTGTTGCGGGGGCGGCTGCGGCCGCCCCCTTTTTCTGTGCGCTGCGGCGACAGGTGGCGCGGCCGGGCCGGGTTTCACGCGGACCGGCTGCTCGCCGGCTTCAGGCTATCCCTCGGGCCGGCCGCGGCGCGCCTCCGGCCCCGCCCGGCCGCGGGCCGGGCACCTGCATCGTCATAAAACCGCGTGACAGCGCGGCGAAGGTGTGATAAAATGAGCCTCGAATAAGAGAAGAGACCCCGACGCGCACGCGGCGGGGCACTTGCGCGTGCACGCGGACCGGACGCGGCGCGCCGGACAGGCAGATCGGAGGAAGAAGAGATGATCATCATCGCAGGGCTCGGCAATCCCGGGAAGGAATACGCCGGCACCCGTCATAATACAGGATATACCGCGCTCGACGCGATCGCCCGGCGCGCGGGGATCCGCGTGGAGAGCGTGAAGTTCCAGGGACTGACCGGTACCGGCATGATCGCCGGGCAGAAGGTCCTGCTGGTCAAACCGATCACCTATATGAACAACAGCGGAGACTGCCTGCGCGCGGCCGCGGATTACTATCACGTGGAGCCGCAGGACATCTACGTGATCTTCGACGACGCGTGGCTCGCGCCGGGACGGCTCCGGATCCGGAAGCAGGGGTCGGCCGGCGGCCATAACGGGCTCAAGAGCATCATCAGCCGGCTCGGCACGCAGGAGTTCCCGCGCATTCGCATCGGCATCGGGGAAAAGCCGGCCGGGGCCGATATGGCCGCGTTCGTGCTGGGCCACGTCCCGTCCGCGGAAAAGCAGCTGATGGCCGACGCGGCCGAGGAAGCCGCGCGGGCCATGGAGATGATCCTGACCGACGGGATCGCCGCGGCGATGAACGTGTACAACCGGGATCCGGAGAAAGAGGCGGCAGAAGAGAAGGCCCCGAAGAAGGCAGCGAAGCCGAAGCGGCCGGAGGACGCGGCTCCGGAGGAGAAGGCTCCGAAGAAGTCGGCCGCGTCCGGAGACGGGGAGGCCTGACGTGAAGATCCGTATCCTTGAGACGCCGTTTGCCTCGCTCCACAGTCTGGAGGAGGCGGCGGACCTGCTGCGGCAGGGAAAGAGCGCGGCCCTGACCGGCTGCGCCGACGCGGCCAAGCCCCATCTGGCCGCGGGCCTGTGGGAGCAGTCGGGCCCGGCCGGCCGGATGCCGGCAGTGCCGGCGGAGGCAGCCGGGGAACCGGGCCCGGACGGACCGCTCCGTCCGGCCCCGGCCCTCGTGGTCACCTATTCGGACCAGCGCGCGCGGGAACTGGCCGCGGACCTGCAGGCCCTGACCGGACAGGCCGTCCTGTATCCGGCGCGGGACCTGCTGTTCTTCAGCGCCAACGTGCACGGAAACGCGCTGACCGTGCAGCGGCTCGGCGTCGTGCGTACCCTGCTCGAAGGCCGCGCGGGCCTCATCGTCACGACCGTGGACGGCCTGATGGACCCGCTGATGGCACGCGAAGAGCTCGAGCGGGAGGGCCTGAGGCTCGCGGTCGGTGAGGAGGCCCCGCTCGAGGAGATCCGCCGCACCCTGGTCCATCTGGGCTATGAGAACACCGGGCGCGTCGAAGAGGCCGGCCAGTTCTCGGTGCGGGGCGGGATCGTCGATATCTTCCCGCTGACCGAGGAGACGCCGGTCCGCGTCGAGCTCTGGGGCGACGAGATCGATTCGATCCGCGCCTTCGATGCGCAGAGCCAGCGCTCGGTCGAGAACCTGCAGGAGATCACCGTGCGTCCGGCCGCGGAGCTCATCGTGTCCGATGAAGAGATGCGGCGGGGCCTCGAAAGGGTCCGCAAAGACGCGAAGGCCGGGGCGGACGCGCTCAAGAAACAGGGAAAGCGCGAAGAGGCGGCCAGGCTCCTGGCCGCGGCATCGGAGCTCGAAGAGGGCCTTACGGAGGGCTGGGTCAGCCATGTCCCCGAGGGCTATATCGGATATTTCAAGGAAAAGACAGAGAGCTTCCTTTCATATTTCCCGGCTGAGAGCCGGATCATCCTGGATGAACCGCAGCGCATCCTCGAGAGCGCGAAGCTCTTATCGACGGAATTTCGCGAGGGGATGGAGGGCCGGTTGCTGGCCGGCCAGCTGCTGGCGGGCCAGGCGGACCTGATGACCGGGCCGGACGAGCTGTTCGAACAGCTTTCGGCGCGGCGGTGCGTCCTGCTCTCGGGGCTCGACGGCCGGTTCGAACAGATTCCGGCCGTGCGCTGCGCGCTGGATGCGCAGGGCATGCCGTCCTATCAGAACCATGTGGACGAACTGGTGCGGGACCTGAAAAAATGGCAGGAGAAGAAGTACCGGGTCGTGCTGCTGTCGCCCTCGCGCACGCGCGCGGAGCGTCTCGCGGGCGACCTGCGGGAGTACGGCCTGTCGGTGCGCTACGGCGCGACCGGGGAAGAGACGGTCGGCCCGGGCGAGCTTTTAGTCACGCAGGGGACGCTGACGAACGGCTTCCAGTATCCGCTGATCCGCTTCATCGTCCTGACCGAAGGCGACCTGTTCGGAGGCGAGCGCAGGCGCAGCCGCCGCAGCCGTCCGAAATACGAAGGAACGCAGATCGCGAACTTTACCGAGCTGTCGGTCGGCGACTATGTCGTGCATGAGAACCACGGCCTCGGGATCTACCAGGGCATGGAGAAGGTCACGAGCCAGGGCGTCACGAAGGATTACCTGAAGATCGCCTACGCGAACGACGCGGCGCTCTTCGTGCCGGTCACGCAGATGGATCTCGTGCAGAAATACGCGGGGGCCGACGCGCGCGCCCCGAAGCTCTCCCGCCTCGGCGGCACCGAGTGGGAGAAGACCAAGACGCGCGTCAAGCACGCGGTGCGCGACATCGCCGCGGACCTCGTGAAGCTCTACGCCGCGCGGCAGCAGTCGAACGGCTACGCCTTCGGCGAGGATACGGTCTGGCAGCGCGAGTTCGAGGAACTGTTCCCGTTCGAGGAGACCGAGGACCAGAAGCGGGCCATCGCCGACACCAAGGCGGACATGGAATCGCACAAGATCATGGACCGGCTGATCTGCGGGGACGTGGGCTACGGCAAGACCGAGATCGCCCTGCGGGCCGCGTTCAAGGCCGTCCAGGAGAGCAAGCAGGTCGTGATGCTGGTCCCGACGACGATCCTCGCGCAGCAGCATTACAACACCTTCGTCCAGCGCATGAAGGGGTACCCGGTCACGGTCGCCCTGCTGTCGCGCTTCCAGAGCGCGTCGGAGCAGAAGAAGATCCTCGAAGAGACGGAGAAGGGCTTCGTCGACGTGCTGATCGGGACGCACCGGGTCCTGTCGAAGGACGTCCGGTTCAAGGATCTGGGCCTGCTGATCGTCGACGAGGAGCAGCGTTTCGGCGTCTCCCATAAAGAGAAGATCAAGCGGCTGCGCGAGAACGTCGACGTGCTGACGCTGTCCGCCACGCCGATCCCGCGGACGCTCCATATGAGCCTGGCCGGGATCCGCGACATGAGCGTGCTCGAGGAGCCGCCGCAGGACCGCGTGCCGATCCAGACCTATGTGATGGAATATTCGGACGAGATGGTGCGCGAGGCCATCCGCCGCGAGATGGGCCGCGGGGGCCAGGTCTATTATGTATACAACCGGGTCAAGGACATCGCGGACGTGACCGCGCGCCTGCAGGCCCTGCTCCCGGAGGCCGTCATCGTCAGTGCGCACGGCCAGATGCCCGAGAGAAGCCTCGAGAAGATCATGCTGGATTTCATGAACCGCGAGATCGACGTCCTGGTCTCGACGACGATCATCGAGACCGGCCTCGACATCTCGAACGTCAATACGATCATCATCCACGATGCGGACCGCTTCGGTCTCTCGCAGCTCTACCAGCTGCGCGGGCGCGTGGGCCGCTCGAGCCGGACCGCCTACGCGTTCCTGCTCTACCGGCGCAACAAGCTCCTGAAGGAGGTCGCCGAGAAGCGCCTGCAGGCCATCCGGGAATATACCGAGCTCGGCAGCGGGATCCGGATCGCGATGCGCGACCTCGAGATCCGCGGCGCCGGCAATGTCCTTGGCGCCGAGCAGCACGGCCATATGGAAGCGGTCGGGTATGACCTCTACTGCAAGCTCCTCAACCAGGCCGTGAAGCTCCAGAAGAACGGCGCGCGGCAGGAGGACGAGGATTTCGAGACGAGCGTGGACGTGGCGATGGACGCGTTCATCCCGCCGTCCTACATCCGCAGCGAGGCGCTCAAACTCGAGGTCTACAAGCGCATCGCGGCCATCCGCACGCCCGAGGAGTACGACGATATCCAGGACGAGCTGACGGACCGCTTCGGCGATATCCCGCAGGCCGTCGAGAACCTGCTGCAGGTGTCGCTGCTGCGCGCCCGCGCCCACGAAGCCGAGATCCGCGAGATCACGGGCGGGCGCGCCGGCCTGCGCTTCGCGATGCAGCCGCAGGCCCGCCTGCAGGCGGAGAAGATCCCGGACGTCATCGCGTCGTTCAAGGGTGATCTGCTGTTCCATCCGGCGCCGTCTCCGGCGTTCTCGCTGATCGGTCCGCGCGGCGGCTGGACCACGACGCCGCAGATGCTGGCGGCCGCGCGGGCCGTGGCGGATGCGCTGGCCGCGGTACGGTTGCCGTGAGACCGGGCCGGCGAGCCCGGCGGCATCGGCCGGATCCGCATAAATACTTGCCAAAACCGAACATTTGTATTATAATGAGCGGACGGGTGACTGAACTCGCCCAAGGAGGATGCTCATGAAACGTTTGATCAGAAGCGGACAGGCGCTGTGCCTCTGCGTCGTCCTGCTCGTCGGACTGCTGGCCGGCTGCTCTTCGCAGCGGGTGCCGTCCAACCTGAAACCCGAGGATTACGCGACCACCGTCGTCGCGACGTTCGGGGACCAGAAGATCTATATGAACGAGGCGAACCTCTTTGCCCGCCTGCAGCAGTTTTACAGCGAGGTCGTGTATTCGTCGTTCTTCGGAACGGATTTCTGGGAGACGGAGATCTCGAGCGGCGTGACGCTGGAAGCCACGGTGAAGGAAGAGGTCATGGCGGCCATCCTGCAGACGTATCTGCTGAACTCCCACGCGCAGGAGCTGGGCGTGGAACTTTCGGACGCGGACCGCGCGAAGGTGGCGGACGCCGTGAAGGATTTCTTCGCTACGTCGGATGAGAAGCTGATCCAGGCGGCCAACGTGACGGAAGAGGAACTGACGCAGATCTATGAACGCAACGCGCTCGCGAACCTCGTGTACCAGGCCATCGCGGACCAGATCGACACCGCGGTCTCCGAAGAGGAGTCCCGCCAGCTGACCGTCAAGTACGTGCTCTTCAAGGAAGAGACGCCGGCGGAGACGCAGCCTGCGGACGGCGAGACCCAGGCGGAAACGGACGCGGCAGACGCGGAGACAGAGCCCGCGGATACGCGCACTCCCAAGGAAAAGGCTCAGGATCTCGTACGGCTGCTGGAAGCCGGACAGGAGATCGATGACGCGGTCACGGAAGCGGACGGGACCGTGAGCACGGCCTCCTTCACCCGCTCGGACGCCACGCAGACCGGTCTGGCCGGCGAGTGCATCAAGATGGCGACCGGCGAGAACAAAGTCGTGGAAGTCGAGGGCACCGGTTTTTACGCGGTCCACTGCGTGACGGATAATGATGAAACGGCCACCGCCTCCAAGGTGGAGCAGATCCTGACGCAGCGCCGCGCCGCGAAGTTCTCCGAGACGGTCACGGAATGGCAGAAGACCATGCCGGAATTCAAGGTCGTGGACGCGGCCTGGAATCAGATCCGTTTCGCCGGCAATGCGATCTATGATCCGGAAACGTCCACGATCCCTTCGGAAGAGGGAACCGAGGGCGCCACGGAAGAAGCTACGGAAGCCGCCACCGAGGCAGCTACGGAAGCGGCCACCGAGGCGGACACGGAAGCGGCTACGGAAGCCGCCACCGAGGCAGACACGGAAGCGGCCACCGAGGCGGACACCGAAACTGCCACCGAGGCGGACACGGAATAAGACCATAAGACCGGCCTTCGGACCGGAAAGCCGGTGGGCGCATCAAGAGCGGCGCGCCGGAGCATAGAAAAAGGACCCCCTCACGGGGGTCCTTTTTCTGTGTCGTTTTGTCCGGGCGGCCGGCGCGGCAAGCCGCGCTCCGTTTACGCGATGCTGCGCGAGGCGACCACGTTGATCCCGGTGCCGCAGACGTCGGGCAGGATCACGTCGCCCATCTTGACCGGCGCGCTGACCGCGCAGGCGGCCAGCTGGCGCATCACGTCAAAGTGCAGGCGCAGCGGCAGGGCCGCGTCCGTGCGCACGGGCAGCAGGCAGTTGTGGGCTGCGCCGTCGATGCGGACCGTGGAGGCCAGCACGCGTTCGGGGTCCACGACCTCTTTTTCCGCGAAGGTCAGGCCGCGCGGGCACTTGTTGCCGACGGCGGATATGATATGCTTATTCTCATCGACCTCGACGTCGAGCTCGCACTCGTTCGGGCAGGTCGTGCAGCAGATCCTCATCTTCATTTCTCTTCCTCCATGCTCACCGTGATCTCATCGCCGGCGCCGGCCAGCAGCTTGGCCGGGACGATCTGGCATTCCATGATGCTGGGCTTATAGGCGCGCGCCTTGCCGCGGAAGATCTCCGTCTCCCCGCTTTTTACGACCAGGACGCCGTTTTCCACCGGACGGCGCACGCGGAAGTAGATCGACGCGTTCCGGTCTTTGCGGATGAAAGTCGGGACCGTGTAGCCGACCGGCTGCGCGGCGGACACGCGGATGCAGGCGCCGTCCGCTTCCCCGTCCGCGGGAGCCGGATCCCCGCCCTGCAGCGCATAGGCGGCCGCAAAGGAACCGGCACGCTCGGCCTCGACCGTCACGTTGTCCGCGAGGTCGTGCACGTGCAGGACGTTGCCGCAGGAGAAGATGCCGGGAACGCTGGTCTCGTAGGTATCGTTCACGAGGGCGCCGTTGGTGGCCGGGTTCAGCTCCACGCCCGCGGTGCGGGACACCTCGTTCTCGGGGATCAGGCCGATGGACAGCAGCAGCGTGTCGCACGGGATGACCTCCTGCGTGCCTTCGATGGGCCGCAGGTTCTCATCGACCTTCGAGACCTCGACGGCTTCCACGCGCTCCTTGCCGATGACCTTCGTGACCGTGGTGGACAGGTGCAGCGGGATGCCGAAGTCCTCGAGGCAGTTCTTGATGTTCCGGAACAGGCCGTTGGCGTACGGCATCAGCTCATAGACGCCGAGCACCTTCATGCCCTCGAGCGAAAGGCGGCGCGCCATGATCAGGCCGATGTCGCCGGAGCCGAGGATCACGAAACGGGAGCCGGGCTTTAAGTTTTCCATATTGATGTAGCGCTGGGCCAGGCCCGCCGTGAACACGCCGGAGACGCGGCTGCCCGGGATCTTGATCTCGCCGCGGGTGCGTTCGCGGCAGCCCATCGCGAGGACCACGGCCTTCGCGCCGAGGACGTAGCGGCCGGTCTCGTTGATCAGCGAGATCTGATGAAGGTGTCCGTTCTCTTCGGAGGCCGGTTCGATCGACAGCACCATTGAGGAGAGCAGGACGTCCACGTCCGTGGCGGCCAGCCGGTCGATCAGACGCTGCGCGTATTCGGGGCCGGTCAGCTCCTGCTTGAAATATTTGAGGCCGAAGCCCGGATGGATGCACTGGTTCAGGATACCGCCGAGCTCGTCGTTGCGCTCGATCAGCGCCACGTTTGCGCCGGCCTCGTGGGCCTTCAGGGCGGCGGAGAGGCCCGCGGGGCCGCCTCCGATCACGATCACATCATAGGAGGTCTTCATCAGGCTTCCCCCTTTCCGGCCTCAGGGCCTTCCTTGACGGCGCCGGACAGGATCCAGGAACCGTCGCTCTCCAGACGGACGTCCTCCGGCCGGATACCGAGCTCACGGGACAGGATGTGCACGACCTTGCTCTGGCAGAAGCCGCTCTGGCAGCGGCCCATGCCCGCGCGCGTGCGGCGCTTGACCGCTTCCACGGTGGTGGCCCTCGGGTTGCGGTGGATGGCGGCCACGATCTCGCCTTCGGTCACGGTCTCGCAGCGGCAGACGATGCGGCCGTACGCCGGATCCTGCCGGATCAGGTCCGCCTGCCCCTCGGGCGACAGCTCCGAGAAGTCCGCGGGCTCGCGGTGAATCGGATCCCAGTTCTCTTTCTCTTCCAGCGGCACGCCGTTTTCGCGCAGCATGTTCACGACGTAGAGCGCGAGCGCGGGCGCGGCAGCGATGCCGGGCGACTGGATGCCGGCCACGTGGAACCAGTTTTCGCAGACCGCGGACGGCTTGATCCAGAAATCGTTGTTGTTATTCTCCGCGACGGCGCGCTCCCCGGCAAAGGTACGGATGACCTTGCGCGTGTTCAGGCCGTTCACGAGCTTGGTGGAGCCCTTCAGCAGCTCCTCGATGCCCCAGGCGTAGGAGTCGGTGTCATCCTTGTCGCGGTAGACGGCCGTCGCGCTGACGAGGACGTTGCCGGACAGCGTGGTCAGGGACACCACGCCCTTGGATTCGGGCGACGGGATCGGGTAGAGCGGCATAAGGTCCTTGACGCCGCATTCCTTATCCATCATCAGCAGGTCGCCGTGGCGGGCGATGATGTTGTATTCATCGATGCCGGCGAGACGGGCGACGTCGTCCGCGTGCAGGCCGGCCGCGTCCACGATGTACCGGCAGGAGAAGGTCTCCTTCGGCGTGGTGACCGTGAAGGTCCCGTCCGCTTCTTTGCAGACGCCCGTGACCGGGCTGTCCAGATAAAAGTCCACGCCGTTCGCGACCGCGTTCTCACAGGCCGCGATCGCGACCTCGAACGGATCCACGAGGCCGGTCGTGGGCGTATAGATGGCGTATTTCGCGTTCGGGGTGCACTGCGGCTCGATCTCGAGGATGCGGGCCGTGTCTTTGATCAGTTCGATCCCGGGCACGCCGTTCTTGTGGCCGTTGTCCAGCAGCTTTTCCAGATAGCGAAGATCCTCTTCGTCAAAACCGATGACCATGGAGCCGGTGCGCTTGAAGCGGAAGCCGAGCTCCTTTGCGTAATTCTCATAGAGGGCGTTGCCTTCGACGTTGAGCTTTGCCTTGAGTGTCCCGGGGGCCGGGTCGTCTCCGGCATGGATCATGCCGCCGTTGGCTTTGGTGGTGCCGGCCGCGACGTCCGCGTTCTTTTCCAGGACCGCCGTGCGCAGCCGGTAACGGGAGAGCTCCCGCGCGACGGCGCATCCGGAGATCCCGGCGCCGATAATGATCAGGTCATATGTCTGCATGTCCATCCTTTCCGGCTGCGCGGCAGCCTTCGTGACCATAGAAAAGCCGTCTGGTTGTTACCTATTATAATGAAGGACCCCGTTCCCGTCAACCGCCGCGGCAGAAAAAACGCGCAGTCCGGGACGGCCGGATCGCAGGCGGCGCGGGAGCCGGACCGGCCGCGCGGCAGCGGCGGAACGGACGCGGCGCGGGTGTGTCCGAATCCAAAACAAAACCAAATAGAAACAACATAATCGGGCACGCGTTTTCGGCCGCCGAAAGCCCTTTTCCGGGCTTTCAAAGGGCCGGCAGCTGCGGCGCCAATGTTACAAAGTTATTAAACCCTACTAATAAAAAAGCGAGAAACGGCGCGAAATCTTGCGCACATTAGACAAATCGGCCCCCCTCATTTCGTGTGTTTCCACAAAATGCGCAAGATACCAAAAGCGCATCTTGACAAACGAACAAAAAGTGGGTATAACGTTAAATGGATTCTGAAGAATCCTGCATTAGTCTGCTTATGCAGAAAGCGAGGAGGTGGACAGATGTTACTCAGAAAGGATCTGATCCGGCTGAACGTGGCGGCGGAAACGTCCGAGGAAGCGCTGCGCGCCATGGCGCAGGTATTCGTGGATACCGGCGTGGCGAAGGAGAGCTATCCCGATGCCATCGTTCTGCGCGAGAGCAAGTATCCGACCGGTCTGCCCGTACAGGACAAGGACTTCGACATTGCCACACCGCATACCTTTGCGGAGCATGTGAATGAGGAAGCCATGGGCGTGTGCGTGCTGCAGCATCCGGTACAGTTCCAGCAGATGGGTACGCCGGAGATCACGCTGCATCCCCAGATCCTGCTGATGCTCGCGATCGTGGACCCGCAGGCCCAGATCAAGACGCTCCGCAAGATCATGAAGCTGATCCAGAATCCCGATGCGCTGAGCGCCGTCCGGGACGCGAAGACGCCGGATGAAGTCTATGACATCCTGAGCCCGCTGCTCGCGTAAGCTTTTGCGTCCGCGAACGGACGCACCATCACACAGACAATCACATGATTGTACCCTTACAAACCATTTTTTTTTAGGGAGGTATTTTGTTATGGCAAGACCCAAGGTCGTCAAGTTTCTCACTGTCTGCGGTTCCGGTATCGTGACTTCTTCCATGATCGCGAACATCATCTCCGAGTTCCTGGAAGAGGAAGGCTACGAGCCTGAACCCAGCGAGTGCAACCCCAGCGAGATGGCGAATTTCATCGCCCGCGTCCGCCCTATGTTCGTGGCTAATGCCAGCCCGATCGACGCGGATGAGCTGGATGGAACCCCGGCTATTCCTGCTATTGGATTGATCACCGGACTGGGTGTCGACGAGTTCAAGGACAAAGTTCGCGAAGTCCTTCAGGCGGCCGGTATTTGATCTGGAATAGCAAGATTATCATTTTTCATCAAAGTTTCTAAACATCGTTTAGAAGGAGGGTTAACTAAATGGACGCTTTTTTTGGTGCGTTGAAGGCATTCTTTGATACCTTCCCCGCTGCCGTGTTCGTGCCCGTCATCATGTTCATCATTAACCTGGCTTTCAAGGTCACTCCTAAAAAGGCTTTCATCTCCGCTCTGAGCGCTGGTGTCGGTCTGGAAGGCTTCAGCCTGGTTATCGGTTCCTATGGCGGCGTTATCAACCCGGTCATCGATCGTATGATCGCGACCACCAGCATCAACCTGCCGGTGTATGACCTTGGTTGGCCGAACACCTCCGTCGTTGCTTACTCCACCGAGGCCGGTATGGTCTTCATCGCCATCTGCATCCTGCTGCAGGTCGTTCTGTTCCTTGTTAAGTGGACGAACGTCTTCCAGGCTGGTGACCTTTGGAACAACTACTCCTATATGTGCTGGGGTTCCATGGTCGTCGTCCTTGGCAAGGGCATGGCGATGGCTATCGTCCTGATGATCATCCAGCAGCTGTACACCCTGCTGCTCACGGAAGTCATCGCGAAGCGCTGGTCCACGTACTACGGCTATCCCGGATGCTCCATCGCGTCCCTGCATACCGCTACCATCTGCGTGGTCGCCATCCCGCTGAACTGGATCATGAACAAGCTTGGCCTGTACAAGGTCCAGGCGGATCCGGTCTCCATGAAGAAGAAGCTCGGCTTCATCGGTGAGCCTATGACCCTGGGTCTGATCCTTGGTCTGATCATCGGTTTCGTTGGCAACATCACCCGTCTCGGTGAGCTGGCTGCCTGGGGTGAGATCTTCACCTGCGGTATCGCCACCTCCGCCGTTATGTCCGTGTTCCCTCGTATTTCGGCCATCTTCTCCGGCGCCTTCACGGCTATGACCGAGGCTTCCAAGAAGAACACCAAGGGCCGTAAGGGCGAGTGGTACCTGGCTGTCAACGATGCTACCGGTTACGGTGAGACCGCTACCCTGATCTCCGGTCTGATCACCATGCCGTTCTGCCTGTTCCTGTCCTTCATCCTGCCGGGCAACCAGTGCCTGCCGGTGGTGGACCTTGTGGCCATCCCTTACTGCATCCAGCCGATGGTCGCCATGGCTAACGGCAACGTCCTGAAGTCTGTTATCGGCGGCGTGCTGATCTCCATCGTCTTCCTGTATGTCTGCACCTGGTGCGGTCCTACGTTCGATGCGGTCGTCCGTAACGTCGGTGGCCAGACTGCTTCCGATACGTCCCTGATGGTTACGTCCCTGATCATCATTGGCCAGCCGATCGGCTACCTGCTGTTCGCGCTTGTCAATGCGATGGGCTGGATCGGCGTCGTGATCGAGCTTGCGATCTACGCTGTCCTGTACATCGTCCTCAAGAAGAACATGGACAAGATCCATGAGGCTCTTGAGCGTCAGGCTCTGAACCCCAGCGGCAAGGCTGAGGAAGCGTAAGCGTGTTGCTTTTTAGCACACACTGAACTCAAAAGGGCACATTGTACTGTACACCCAGCAGTGCAGTGTGCCCTTCTTTCGACCCGGCAGGACCTGCCGGGCCCGGTGCAGCAGGAGGAGTTATGGAAAAGTTTCAGGGGAATCCCGTTTCCAACGGCATCGCCGTCGGAGAAGTGTATAAGTATGTGCCGTACCAGGCCGTCGTGGAAGAAGCCACGGTCGGGGCGGAGGAAGTAAAGGCGGAGATCGCCAAATTCGACGCGGCCAAGGCCGGAGCCCAGAAGGAGCTCGAAGCCATCCGCGCCAACCTGGAGAAGAACGATCCGGAAAAGGCCAAGATCTTTTCCGCTCATCTGGAGATCTTGAATGACCCGGCCCTCGACGACGGCGTCCGGGAAAAGATCGAAGACGATAATTTCGCAGTCAAGTGGGCCATCGAGAAGACGTTCACGAAGTTCATCAAGATGCTGAGCCGCGTCAAGGATGACCTGATCCGCGAGCGCATCCCGGATATGCAGGACGTCAAGGGACGTCTGCTCCGCAACTGCGACGGCGTGGCGGAAGTCAACCTGGCCGCGCTGACCAAGCCGGTCATCGTGGTCGCCCACGACCTGTTCCCGTCGGATACCGCGTCGCTGAACCGCGCCATGGTCAAGGCCATCGTGACGGAAGTCGGCGGCGCCACCAGCCATACCGCGATCATCGCGCGCAGCTATGAGATTCCGGCCCTGCTGGGCGTCACCGGCGCCATGGACATCCTGAAGGATGACCAGGTGGTGGCCGTGGACGCCGTGGACGGGGAACTGGTCACGGATCCCGACGCGGAGACGGTCGCCTTCTATGAGGAGAAGGCCCGCAAGAACGCCATCCATGTGGCGGAGACCAAGAAGTATCTGGGCGTGACGCCGGTCACCAAAGACGGCGTGCGCATCGAGGTGGAGCTGAACATCGCATCGGGTTCCGTGCAGGAGCTCGAGAACGCCAAATATACGGACGGCGTGGGCCTGTTCCGTTCGGAATTCCTGTACATGGGCCGCACCGAGCTTCCGACCGAGGAAGAGCAGGTCACCATCTACAAGAAGGTCCTGACCGAATACGGCGACCGTCCCGTGATCCTGCGGACCATGGATATCGGCGGAGACAAGAAGCTCGACTGCATGGAGCTGCCGGTGGAGGAGAACCCGTTCCTCGGCAACCGTGCCGTGCGTCTGTCCTTCACGTATCCCGAGATCTTCAAGACCCAGCTGCGCGCGGCGCTACGTGCGGCCGTGGCCGGCAACCTGTGGGTCATGTTCCCGATGATCGGTTCCATGGACGATATCCGCAAGGCCAAGGGCTACGTCGAAGAGTGCCGTCAGGAGCTGGCCGCCGAAGGCGTGCCGTACGGCGAGATCAAGATCGGCATCATGGTGGAGATCCCGTCCATCGCCATGATCGCGGATATTGCGGCCAAGGAAGTGGACTTCTGCTCGATCGGCACCAATGACCTGACCCAGTATTCGACGGCCGTGGACCGCATGAACCCCGCAGTCAGCAAGTATTACCAGACCTATCATCCGGCCCTGTTCCGTCTGATCGGTCATGTCGTGAAGAGCTTCAACGAGGCCGGCAAGGAAGTGTCGGTCTGCGGCGAGATGGGCGGAGACAAGCTCGCGGCCGCGGTCCTGATGGGCCTGGGCATGCGCCGTCTGTCCATGGGCGCGTCGGGCCTGGCGCAGACCAAGAAGATGATCACGCATGTGACCATCCCGCAGGTCGAAGAGATGGCCCGCACCGTCGTGAACCTTCCGACGGCCGGAGACGTCGAGGCGTATCTGAAGGAAGCGCTCGCGGACGTGCTGTAAGCGCGGCACTCATCACGGGCCGGGCACGCATCTGCCGGATAGGGCGGTACGCATTCGCCGGATAGGGCGGAACGATCGGCCGGCGCCGGCCGGGCGGATCCCGTCCGGCCCTGTCAAACACGCATGATCAGAACATAAGAGATAAGGTACACAGAAAAAGGAGGCAACATCATGGTCAAGAAAGCAACTGTCATCAAGAACAAGACCGGTCTTCACGCCCGCCCCGCGTCGGATTTCGTGCAGGCGGCCAGCAAGTTTGAGTCCAAGATCAAGATCCGCCGCGTCGATGACGAAGACGAAGAAGCGGATGCGAAGAGCATCATCTTCCTGCTTTCTCTGGGTCTGTGCCAGGGTGAGGAAGTCGAGATCATCGCGAAGGGCGAAGACGAGCAGGAAGCCGTTGACACGCTGATCGCTCTGATCGATTCCGGTTTCGGCGAGACCGAGGAGTAAGAAACGCAAGGCCAGGCCGGCCCGGCAGCGCCGGGCCGGCCTGACGGTCTGTTTCTGTCCGCCGCGCAGGCGGCCATGACGGGCCCGTACAGGGCCGGTCCGCAAAGGAGAGCCCCATGAAGCATGTATATAATTTCAAAATGAGCGTTTCGGACTACCGGGACGTGATGATCTCCAAGACGTTCGGGGCTCAGACCTGGAAACGAGTCGGCATGGCCGTGATCTGGGTCATCGCCGCGGCGGCGCTGGTCCTGCACTTTACCAAGGTCCTGCCGATCACGAGCTCGACGATCTACGTCTGCGCCCTGCTGGTGACCGTGATCCTGGCCGCGGCCGCGCTGACCATGGAGGTCAACATCTATCGTTATCGTGAAGCGTATAAGAACGGGTTCAATGCGGACCGCCAGATCAAGGTGGACGATACCGGATTCACGTTCACGAACCGCGCGAGCGGGGAGTCGGGCCATAACGGCTGGGAGGAGATCTCCCGGATCGACGAGACCAAGGAGGTCTTCGTGATCGGCCTGGGCGCGCGGGAGGCCGTGATCCTGCCCAAGCGCGCGATGGGCACGCAGGCCAATATCGCCCAGTTCTGCAAGGAGATGGAAGAAAAGATCGGCAACCGTTTCCACGCGGTCACGAAATACGGCAGCGTGATGTGACGGAGAAGGATCTGCCACAGATCCGCCCCGGCAAGGAAGCCGGGACAGCCACGGCCCGGCCGCAGGACCGGGACAGCACGGAAAGGATCCCGGCCGCAGGGCCGGGATGATGAAATGAACCGAAAAGAAAAACTCCCGGCCGCCCGGCCGGGAGTTTTTGCGTGCGATCCGCTCCGGATCACAGCACTTCCTTGATCATGTTCTCGAGAACGGGCTTCGGAACGAAACCGATCTGCGTCCGGACCGAGACGCCGTTCTTGAAGAACATCAGCGTCGGGATGGACATGATCTGGTACTGGCCCGCGATCTCGGGGCTGTCATCGACGTTCACCTTGTAGACGTCGAGCTGCCCCTCGTACTGACCGGCCAGCTCTTCGACGATCGGGGAGACCATCTTGCAGGGACCGCACCAGTCCGCGTAAAAGTCGATCAGGACCGGGTGCTGGGCCTGCTGGATCGTGGATGCGAAATCTTTGACGGAAAGAACCTGTGCCATGTTGTTACCTCCTGAATATCTTGTGATGGCGGATATCTAGTGTGCTTGCGGGCGGGTCCGTGGACAGGCCGGACGACCCGTGGTGATGCCGGTGCGGGTCATAGAACGCTTTGCCGGGTCCGCCGGGCGATCAGCTTGCAGATCGGCTGGCCGTTCTGCGAGAACTTCTCTTCATATTCTGTCATCACGTTCCCCTCTCCGAGGACC
>CACXFD010000205.1 GCA_902766845.1 uncultured Lachnospiraceae bacterium
ACGAGCTCGGCATCGCAGTGCAGAAGGTCTATGACTTCATCTGGGACGAGTTCTGCGACTGGTATATCGAGCTGTCGAAGAAGAGCCTGCAGGGCCGCGAGGAGGATCCGCAGGCCGCGGACGCCGCGCTCTGGACCCTGAAGACCGTGCTGCTGCAGGCGCTGCGGCTCCTGCATCCGTTCATGCCGTTCATCACCGAGGAGATCTTCGACAACCTTCAGGACGAGGAGGAGTCGATCATGGTGTCCGCCTGGCCGGTGCGCCGGGACGACTGGAACTTCCCCGGGGAGGAGAAGGCGCTCGAGCTGATCAAGGAAGCGGTCACCCGTGTCCGCGTGCTGCGCAATGACATGAACGTGGCCCCGTCCAAGAAGACCGAGGTCTTCGTGATCAGCGCGGACCCGGCCGTCCGGGAGATCTTCGCGAAGAACGAGACGATGTACCGGAACCTGCTCGGCGCGAGCTGCGTCAAGGTGCAGGAGACGTCCGAAGGGGCGGAAGAGGGCACCGTGTCCGCGGTCATCCCGGGCGCGACGCTGCGGATCCCGCTCGCGGAGCTCGTGGACATCGAAAAAGAAAAGGAGCGCCTGGACAAGGAGATCGGCCGGCTGACCGGCGAGATCAAGCGCTGCGACGGCATGCTCCACAACGAAAAGTTCCTGGCCCGCGCGCCGCAGCAGAAGGTCGAGGAAGAGACCGCGAAGCGCGAGAAGTACGCGCAGATGCTCGCGCAGGTGCAGGAACAGCGCAAGGCGCTGGGCTGACCGCCGAGGCGGACCGGGCGGCCGGGTCCGTTCGGCCGGCCCGGCCCGCAGGAGAAGCCGGCAGGGGACCGCGCGGCACAGGGCCGCGGCAGCAGGAGACCGATATGATCATCTTGCGATACGGACAGACGAATACGTTCCTGATCCCGGGCGCCCGGGGCGGCCTGCTCGTGGACACCGGCTATGCGGGGACGCTGCCGGCGTTTTACCGGGCGCTGGGGCAGAACGGCGTGCGGCTGCAGGACGTCGCCTATGTGATGGCGACGCATTATCATCCGGACCACATGGGCCTGATCAGCGATCTGATGCGGGCCGGCGTCGGCCTGCTGCTGATCGACGTGCAGAGGGATTTCGTGCACTTTTCGGATCCGATCTTCGCGCGGGAAAAGCGCGGGACCGCACCGATCGACGAGACCGCTGCCACGGTGATCGCCTGCGAAGAGAGCCGGGCCTTTCTGAGGCGGATGGGCATCGGGGGCGAGATCGTCCCGACGCCCAGCCACAGCGCGGACAGCGTCTCGGTGGTCCTGGACGTCGGTGATTGCTTCGTGGGCGATCTCGAGCCGTACGAGTATCTTGAAGCGTACGGCGGGAACGACGCGCTGAGGCGGGACTGGGAGCGCCTGCGGGCGTTTGCGCCCGGCCGGATCTTCTATGCGCACCGGCCTGCCGTGACGCCGCGTTTTGATGAGTAAAGAAGGAAACGGAGACTCGTGATGCCTCAGGAACGGAAGCGGAATTATCAGCGGCTCATGGAGCAGGAGATCGGGCGGATCGAGGCCGCGGGACGGGTCCCGCGGCTGCTGCTGCACGCCTGCTGCGCGCCGTGCTCGAGCGCGGTGCTGGAGCGGCTGGACCGGGTCTTTGACATCACGGTCCTGTATTACAATCCGAACATCTCGCCGAAGGCGGAGCACGACAAGCGCCTCGCGGAGCTTGAGCGCCTGACGCGTGAGATGCCGATGGAGCATCCGGCCCGGGTGCTGTGTACGAAGTATGATCCGGAGAGCTTCGCCGAGATCGCGAAGGGACTGGAGGACGCGCCGGAGGGCGGGGAGCGGTGCACGAAGTGCTACCGGCTCCGGCTCGCGGAGGCGGCCCGCGCGGCCGCGGAGGGCAGCTATGATTATTTCACGACCACGCTGTCGATCAGCCCGCTCAAGGACGCGGACCGGCTGAACCGCATCGGGGAAGAACTGACCGCACAGGCCGGCGTGCCCTACCTGTACTCGGATTTCAAAAAGAAAGACGGCTATAAGCGGTCCATCGAACTGTCGCATGAGTATGATCTGTACCGGCAGGATTTCTGCGGGTGCGCATATTCCCGGCGCGAGCGCCTGACGAGCGGACGCCGGCCGGAAGGAGAAGAAACATGCCTCTGTTCCTGATCGCGTGCGTCGTCAGCTTCCTGCCGTATCTTTTCCTGTTCCTGTGGCTCCGGGGCCTGCGAAAGAACGATGCGGCGTACCGGGAGCTCTGCGGGAAGGCGCTGGGACGCGGCGCGCTGTGCATCTTTCCCGTCGTGCTGCTGTCCGGCGTCAGTTACGTCCTGCTGCGGCTGACGGGGATCCATAAGACGGCCCCGCTGTTCTATCAGGCGGTCTATGACTTCGTCGTGCTCGCGTTCATGGAAGAGTTTGCGAAGTTCCGGATGTTCCGCAGGACGGTCCGCCAGGCGGACAGCCCGGTCTCGTGGCTGGATGCGGCCGCCCTGATGACGATCGTCGGCATCGGCTTCGGGGCCGCGGAGAGCGTGGAATACGCGATCGGGGCCAGCATCCCGGTGGTGCTGGTGCGCGGGATCTGCATGCCGCATGCGGGGTACGGCTTCATTACCGGCTATTTCTGGGGGAAAGGAGTCCGGACCGGCCGCCCGGCCGTCCGGCGCCTCGGCTTCGTGATCTCGTGGCTGGTCCACGGCCTGTATGACCTGTCGCTGAGCGAGGCCTTCCTCGCCGTCAGCGAGGACCTGGTGTTCGTTCCGCTGCTGCTGGCCCTTCTGGAGATCGTGTTCGTGATCCGCCTGATCTTCTTCGCACGGAAAGCGAGGAACCGGGACGAATATACCGAACCGCTCCCGATCGGATCCTGAAGGAAAAGATTATCCCGGAAAGGAGAGTCCCATGGAACAGTTTACGAAGAACGTGATCGACCTGGTGAGCACCTACGGCGGAAAGATCGTGCTGGCCGTCGTGGTCCTGATCGTCGGATATCTGGTGATCAAGGGCCTGTGCCGCACGCTCGGCCGCGCCATCGAGAAGACGAAGCTGGACGAGACCGTCAAGCGGGTCCTGGCCAAGCTGATCAAGGCCCTGCTCTATCTGGTGCTGGCCATCAGCGTGATCCAGATCCTCGGCGTGGACATGTCGAGCGTGATCGCGATCCTGGCTTCCTGCGGCATCGCCGTGGGCCTCGCGCTGCAGGGCGCGCTGTCCAATCTGGCCGGCGGTCTGATGATCCTGATCTTCAAGCCGTTCAAGATCGGGGATTACATCGAATCCGCGGGCGCGGAGGGCGTCGTCAGGGATATCAGCATCTTCTATACGGTCATCGTGACGCTGGATAACAAGAAGATCTCGGTGCCCAACGGCGACCTGATGAACACGAACGTGACCAACTATACGTCCGAGGAGAACCGGCGCATCGATCTGGACTTCAAGATCACGAACGATATCGACGCCGGGCTCGTCAAGCGCGTGCTGCTTGACGCGGCTTCCGGCACCGAAGGCGTGCTCGCGGACCCGGCGCCGTTCGCGCGCATGACCGCGGTGGACGACGACACCTACATCTTCACGGTCCGCGCCTGGTGCGCGACGCCGTCCTACTGGGACGTCTATTTCGACCTGATCGAGAACTGCAGTCAGGCGCTCGCGGAGAACGAGATCGACGATCCGGAGGAGCGCATCGCGATCCGCATCGTGCAGGACGAGCGGGACGGAGACTGACCGGACGGACCGCTTTGGATCAGCTGTTCCGGATCGGCCGGACCGGCCGAGCCGGATACCGGGCCCGCGGGCGAAGCCGAAGGCTTCGCCCGCGGGCCCTCTTTTTGGGCAAAAAGCGCGGAAACACCTGTTATTTGGGGTTTACAGTTCGCGTGGGAGCGTGTAAAATAGACAAGTACGGCCTGACGGGGATCACATGGCCCGCCGGCCGGCCAGACCGGCAGGACGGCCCGGGAAGGGCGCCGCTTTGCCGTGCGAGATCAGTCATCAAACCACAGGAGGCAATTCATGAAGGTTTTAGTCATCAACTGCGGATCATCGTCCCTGAAATACCAGCTGATCGATTCGGATTCCGAGCAGGTCCTCGCGAAGGGCCTGTGCGAGCGCATCGGCATCGACGGCCGTCTGACGCACCGCCCCGCCGGCAAGGATAAGGTGGAGATCGAAGCGCCCATGGCGAACCACACCGAGGCCGTGAGCCTGGTGCTCAAGCACCTGACGGATCCGGAGGTCGGCGTGATCGGCTCCCTTGCGGAGATCGGCGCGGTGGGCCACCGCATCGTTCACGGCGGAGAGAAGTTCGCGGCCTCGACGGTCCTGAACGACGAAGTGATCGCGGAGATCGAAAAGGTCAGCGATCTGGCCCCGCTGCACAACCCGGCCAACCTGATCGGCATCCGTGCCTGCCAGGAGCTGATGCCCGGCGTGCCCATGGTCGGCGTGTTCGACACCGCGTTCCATCAGACGATGCCTGAAAAGGCCTTCCTGTACGGCCTTCCTTACGAATACTATGAGAAGTACGGCGTGCGCCGCTACGGCTTCCACGGCACCAGCCACAGCTTCGTGTCCAAGCGCGTCGCCGAGATCCTGGGCAAGGATATCAAGGACCTGAAGACCATCGTCTGCCACCTCGGCAACGGCGCCAGCATCTGCGCGGTGCAGGGCGGCAAGAGCGTGGATACGTCCATGGGCTTCACCCCGCTGGAGGGCCTTGTCATGGGCACCCGTTCCGGCGACCTGGATCCCGCCATCCTGGAGTACGTGGCCGGCAAGGAGCACAAGGACCTGTCCGCCATGGAGAGCGTCCTGAACAAGAAGTCGGGCGTGGCCGGCGTGTCGGGCGTGTCCAGCGACTTCCGTGATCTCGGCAAGGCCGCGGAAGAGGGCAATCACCGCGCCGAGGTCGCGCTGGAGATGTTCGCGTACCGCGTCGCGAAGTACGTGGGCTCCTACGCGGCGGCCATGAACGGCGTGGACGTGATCGCGTTCACGGCCGGCATCGGCGAGAACGATATCTCGATGCGCGCCCGCGTGCTCGCGTATCTGGGCTTCCTCGGCGTGACCGTGGATCCCGAGAAGAACAACGTCCGCGGGGAAGAGCGCGTGATCAGCACCGATGACTCCCGCGTCCTGGCCATGGTCGTCCCGACCAACGAAGAACTGGCCATCTGCCGCGAGACCGTCGCGCTGGTGAAATAAAGACTGCGCCCGTTTTTGCATGACCGCATGGCCCGCCGAACAGCGGGCCATGTTTTTTACACCGTCTGTGACGGCCGCCGCGATCGCCGGCAGCGCTTTCGGCTGACCTGCCGCGCCCGGCGCGGGACTATGGCAGCCGCACAGACGAACGGGCCGGCACGGCCGGCCAAAGGAGAGACCATGGTCTTTGTCCGTCAGATGCTGATCCTGTTCCTGATCATGATCATCGGGTATCTTGCGCGCCGAAAGGGCATCCTCGACGCCTACGCGTCCAAGAAGCTCTCGTCGATCATCCTTTACATCGCGAACCCGTGCATGGTCATGGCCGGCGTGCTGGGGCCTACGTCCATCACGCGCGCCCAGGTCTTTTCCACGATGGGCCTGGCCTGGCTGATCTACGCCGGCCTCGTGCTGACGTCGCTCCTGATCCCGGCCGTGCTGCGGCTCCGTCATCAGCCGGCCGGCAAGATCTACCAGCTGATGTACATCTTCGCGAACATCGGCTTCATGGGCTTTCCGGTCATGTCCGCGGCGTTCGGCCAGGAGTCGGTGCTCTACGGCACGCTCTTCGTGCTGCCGTACAACACGCTGGTCTATTCCTACGGCATCATCCTGCTGCGGCAGGCCCGGCGCATGCAGCGCGTGCAGGACGGCCTGCCGGACGATGAAGCCGGCCTGAGCCTGTGGCAGAACGCGAAGCGGATCCTGAACATCGGCGTGATCTCGTGCGTGATCGCCCTCGTGTGGTTCATCCTCGGCATCCCGATGCCGGATATCCTGTACCGCACGTTCGACATGCTCGGGGACCTGACCGGCCCGCTGTGCATGCTCGTGATCGGCGCGTCGTTCTACGGCATGGATTTCAAAAAGTCCCTGACCGACGTGCGCATGCTGGTCTTCGTGCTGATCAAGCAGATCCTCGTGCCCCTTGCGGGCGTGACGGTCCTGCGCCTGTGCGGCGTGTCGGATCCGATGGTCCTCGGCGTCTGCATGGTGATCCTGGCCATGCCCACCGGCGCGCTCTGCGCGATGATGGCGCAGGAGTATGACGGCGATGTGGAGCTGACGAGCCGCGGCGTGGCATTTACGAGCCTGCTGACCGTCGCGACGCTCCCGCTCGTGTCGATGATCCTCGGGTTCTGAAGCGGCCTGAGGCGGCCTGAGAGGAGGCAGTCTGAGTCGGTCTGAGATGAGGCAGTCTGAGTCGGTCTGAGGTGTGTGGCAGTCTGAGGCAAAGGGGAAAGAAAAAGAAGAGGCCCGGCCGCGTGAATGCGCGGCCGGGCCTCTTCTCATATCCCGTTTTTCTCATATCCCGTTTCAGTTCATCCCCGGCATCGGCGGACGCGGCGACCCGCCGTCCTCCTCCTGCGCGGCGCTCTCGGCGGCCGCTTCGCTCTCGAGGATGTCGATCATGTACTGTTCGTCATGCAGCGTGCACGGCGTGGTCATGTAGCCGGCCGGCACGGACAGGCGCCCGTCGTCGGTATTGGTGGAGGCGCCCTCCGGGATGTTCAGGAAGATCCGGTCCTGCAGCGACTCGATCGGGCAGTACGGCCCGGCCAGCATGCCGCTCTCGGTGCAGACCGACGCGGTCACGTGGCAGTCGCAGTATTCCGTGGGCTGCGTGCCCGCGACGAAGTATTCTTCATAGACGTAGCCGCTGCCGCGCGGATCGTGGTCACAGACGCCCGGGATCGCGAGCTTGCCGGACTTGGAGCAGATCACCGCGGTCGTGATGCCGTCGGGCGTCGGGAAGTCGTGGTTCTCGAGGCCTTCGTGCACACGCGTCATGATGTTCTTCCAGATGGCCTTGTGGAAGCCGGACGCGGGCTGGGTCTTGTTCTCGTCATAGCCGGACCAGATGGCCGCAGTGTAGTACGGCGAGAAGCCCACGAACCAGAGGTCGTTGTTGGAGGTCGTGGTGCCGCTCTTGCCGGCCGTCACGATGTTGTTCGGGCGCGCGAGGCGGCCGCCGGACGAGAACTGGCCGGCGCGGCCGGGGTAGGAGACGTCCAGCATCGTGTCCTTCATGGCACTGGTCAGCAGGTACGCGGTGGTGTCCTTGAGGACCTGGCGCGTGGTGGGCGTATTCTCCAGGATCAGCACGCCGTCCGCGTCCGTGATCCGGGTGTAGAAGACCGGCTGCGTGTAGGTGCCCATGTTCGCGATGGACGCGTACGCGGCGGTCAGTTCCAGATTGGTCACGCCCTTCGTGATGCCGCCGAGGGCCAGCGAGGAGCCGATGTCGGTCTTGACAGAGCCGTCCGTGTCCACGTAGCTGTCCACGAGGGTCGTGATGCCGAAGCGGCGCAGGTAATCGTAGCCGAGCTGCGGCGTGACCGTGCTGACCAGGCACTTGGTCGTGACGATGTTCATCGAGAAGATGCAGGCCTGGCGCAGCGTGGCGTAGCCGATGTAGTAGTCGCCCCAGTAGTTCTTGAAGGTCTTGTCCGCGATCGTGTAGGGCTCGTCATAATAGACCGACGCGAGCGTGTCGCCCTGGGCATCGATGGCCGGCGCGAACGCCGCGAGCACCTTGAACGTGGAGCCGGGCTGGCGCGTGCTCTGCGTGGCGCGGTCCAGCGACAGGTTCGCGGTCTTTTCCCCGCGTCCGCCCGTGATGGCGCGCACGTAGCCGGTGTGCTGGTCCATCAGCACGAACGACATCTGCGGCTGGAGCGTGACGTCCAGATAATTCACCTTGAGCGTATCGCCCTCGCCGGTGATGGCCGCCTTGTATTTCTCGACGCACTCGTCGAGGGCCTCGCGGGTCGGGAAGATCAGCTTGAAGGCCGGCGCGTTCTGCTCCTTGCGGAAGTAGTCGCGCACGTCCGTGGTCTTGTAGGTCTGCGAGGTGCCGTCCGCGTGCGTGACCGTGAACGAGCAGGTGAACGAATACTCGGTCACGTTGGACGGATAGTTGTCCGGGTTGTTGATCTCGCTGTCCACGATCTTCTGCAGGGCCGGATCCATGGTCGTGTAGATGCGCAGGCCGCCGCTGTAGACCATCGACGTGGCCTGCGTCTCGGTGTAGCCCTTGTGGTCCACGAGGTCCTGGATGACCGTGCGGATGGTCTCGTCCACGAAATACGTATAGACGCTCTTTTCTTCCTCGACCTGGCGGTTCACCTGCGCGATGCGGTCATAGACCGGGTCCGCGAGCGCCTCTTCCTTCTGCGCGGCCGTGATCAGGCCCTGCGATTCCATGTCGTTCAGGACCTTTTTCCGGCGCTCCGCGTTCTTGTCCGGATGGCGGATCGGGTTGTAGGCGGTCGGGTTCTTGGTGATGGCGGCCAGCACGGCGGACTCCGAGAGCGTCAGATCCTGCACGCTCTTGTCGAAGTAGCGCGTGGCGGCGGCCTGCACGCCGAGGGTGGAGCTGCCGAGGTTGATCGTATTCAGGTAGTTCTCGAGGATCTCTTTCTTGCTCATCTGCTTTTCGAGCTGCAGCGCCAGATACTGCTCCTGGAGCTTGCGCTCGAACCGCGCGCCGAGACCGGGCTCCATGCCGCCGTCGAACACGTTGTTCTTCAGCAGCTGCTGGGTGATGGTGCTGGCGCCTTCGGAGAAGTCCCCGCTGACCAGGCCCACCGTGAACGCGCGCAGGATGCCCTTGAGGTCGATCCCCTCATGGGTCCAGAAGCGCGAGTCCTCGAT
>CACXFD010000206.1 GCA_902766845.1 uncultured Lachnospiraceae bacterium
GCCTGGTTGCCATCCATGGTCTTCATTTTTCTTGCCATGTTCTATCTCCTCCTAAAAGATTTGCATGCTTCCGGACACAGGCCGCAGGCCCGCGTCCCCCGCCGCGCGGCGGGGCCTCCCTGACACGGAGCAGCCGGTCCGGTGCCCGCGGCCGGCTTTCCCCGGCCGCAGACGGTCAGATTATATTATAGCCGTATCAGGTTGAAAATGCAAACGCTTTATAGGGTTTTTTCGGGGGAAATGCAGGCCCGCTCCTATCTCTGCTGTTTTCTCCGGGTCAGCGATGCGGCAGGACGCTGCCGAAAAACATAAAAAGCAAAAAACTCGAAAAAGTACTTTACGAAACCTCAAAAATGTTGTATGATAATTTGGCCGGCGGAAAAAGGACCGCTGCATGGAAGGTTAGCTCAGCTGGGAGAGCGCTCGCTTGACGTGCGAAAGGTCGCAGGTTCGATCCCTGTACCTTCCATCTCTGCGAAAGCACAGAAGAATACAGAAGCGGCAGCTTTTGCGGAAACATCGTTCCCGTAGGGCCGCCGCTTCTGTATTTCGTGTTTTCTCCGGCACCGGCCCGCAAACGGCAAGACGGCTCCGGCTCTCATGCCGGAAAGCCGGCCCCGGACCATATCCGGAAAGCCGGGCCGGTGCCCGCAAAACTATTACATGACAGGAGTGAAAAAACCAAACTTCCATGGACCCAAGCAGTACCATACCGTTATCGGCTGTTCTGTTTCATCGTCTGATCTGTGCCGGCGCGTCCGCGTCCGGCCCTGTCTGGGATACCGTCAGCACCGTGCAGCTGGCCGCTGCTCTCGTGCTGCTCTTTCTTTCCGCGTTCTTTTCTTCTGCGGAGACGGCCCTGACCACCTGCAATAAGATCCGCATGCGTTCTCTGGCGGAGGACGGGGATTCGCGCGCCCGGACCGTGCTGGACCTGACCGAGCGCTCGGAAAAGATGCTGAGCACGATCCTGATCGGGAACAACATCGTGAACCTGTCCGCGTCCGCCCTCGTGACCACGCTGACCATCCGGCTGTTCGGAGACCGCCTCGTGGGCGCGGCCACCGGCCTGATCACGCTGCTCGTGCTGATCTTCGGTGAGATCACGCCCAAGACCGCCGCGGCCAATGACCCGGACAAGCTGGCCCTGCGCTACGCGGGCGCCATCCGGACGCTGATGACGGTCCTGACGCCGCTGATCTTCCTTGTGAACCTGCTCGCGCGCGGCTTCATGCGGCTGCTCCGCATCGACCCGGACAAGCGCCCGGAGAGCATCACCGAGGACGAGTTCCGCACCCTGGTGGACGTCTCCCAGGAGGAGGGCGTGCTGGAGGACGAGGAACGCGAGATGATCAACAACGTGGTGGACTTCGGCGAGACCGAAGCCAAGGACATCATGATCCCGCGCGTCAACATGGTCTTCGTCAGCGAGGACGCCACCTATGAGGAGATCCTGCGGATCTTCCGCGCCGAGATGTTCACGCGCCTGCCGGTCTACCGCGGCACCACGGACACCGTGGTCGGCATCCTGAATATGAAGGACCTGCTGCTCTTCGAGCCGGACAAGCACGAATTCCGCATGCAGGATTTCCTGCGCGAAGCCTACTTCACCTATGAATTCAAGAAGACCTCGGAGCTCTTCATCGAGATGCGCTCGAAGTCGGTCAGCATGGCCATCGTCCTGGACGAGTACGGCGATACGGCCGGCCTCGTGACCATGGAGGACCTGCTGGAGGAGATCGTCGGCGAGATCCGGGATGAATACGACGCCTCCGAGCACGAGGTCCTGCAGAAGCTCTCCGACCGCGTCTGGCGCGTGGACGGCTCGATGCATCTGGACGATCTCAACGACGCCTTGGGCACCGAGATCGAGAGCGAAGACTTTGACTCGCTGGGCGGGCACATCATCGGCCTGCTCGGGCACCTGCCCTCGGAGGGCGAGGAAACGTCCGAGAACGGCATCACCTACCGCGTGGAGGTCGTAAAGGACAACCGCATCGAATGGGTGCGCGTGACGCTGCCGGAGGAGCCGGCCGCGCAGACACAGGACTGATGCCGGACCGGCCCCGACAATAAACGGCATGACACGGAAGGCAGCCTGCGAAAGGCTGCTTTCCCACGACAGGACACGAAAAGCAGCCTGCGAAAGGCTGCTTTCCTTCAGAAAGGAACTGATATGATAAAAGCTGTGATCTTTGACCTGGACGGCACGCTCTCGGATTCGCTCGAATCCCTCGCGTACTCCGCCAACGGCGCGATGGCGGCCGTGGACCCGTCCCTGACCCCGCAGCCAGCGGAGCATTTCAAGCGCTATGCCGGGGACGGCGCGCGCGTGATGATCGAGCGGTGCCTGAAGGACGCCGGGGACCCGGAGCTTGCGCTGATCAAGCCCGTGATGGAGGCCTACTGGCCCATCTTTAAGGAAGGCTGTCTGTATGACCTGAAGCCCTACGCCGGCATGCCGGAGACGCTGGCCGGCCTGAAGGCAAAGGGCCTGAAGCTTGCCGTCTGCTCCAACAAGGCGCAGGCCAATACCGAGGCCGTGATCCATCTGCTCTTCGGTGACGATGTCTTTGACCTGCTGCAGGGCGAGCGCCCCGACCACGCGAAGAAGCCGTCGCCCGAAGGCCCGCTGATGCTGGCGCGGGAGCTGGGCGTCCTGCCCTCCGAGTGCCTCTACGTCGGCGATACCAACACCGACGTGCGCACGGGCCTGTCCGCGGGCATGAATACCGTGGGCGTGACCTGGGGCTTCCGGCCCCGGCAGGAGCTTCTGGACGCCGGCGCGAAGGTCATCATCGACCGGCCGGAGGAGCTGCTCGGGTACGAGGCGTTCCGGTTCTGAAAACATGTGAAAGCACGCAAAAACGCGGAAAAAGAGCGAGTCTCCGATCGGAGGCCCGCTCTTTTTGATTCGGTCAGGCTGATTCTCTGTTGATCCTTTGCCATGCCCGGCAAAGATGCTTCATCTTACATCTTGACGGGAGACCGCATTCGTGATAGTATCTTTCCGAAAAAGCATCTTTAAGGCGGTACAGAGAGACCGGCAAGATGGATATACTCAAGGAAGCGCCCGCCCGCGCCCGGTCTGTCCGGCTGCGCGGCCATGACCTGCGCCCCTGCTCGTTTCCGTCCTGTCGGCAGACAGGGCGTTTTTTTATGACCGCCCCGCAGGAAAGGGACACATGACAGAGCGGAAGGAAAAAGCAAAGCTCATGGATGAGGAAGGGATGCACCGCGCGCTGCGGCGCATTGCTCACCAGATTCTGGAGCAGAACGAGGGCGCCGGGGACCTGGTGCTGCTCGGCATCCGCCGCCGCGGCGTCCCGCTGGCCCGCGAACTGGCCCGGCACATCCGGGAGATCGAAGGCACGGACGTTCCGGTCGGGGAACTGGACATCACGCTCTACCGCGATGATCTCTCCGAAAAGGCTTCGGCCGCGCAGATCGCCGGAACTTCGGTCCCGTTCCCGGTCAAAGACCGGACCGTGGTCCTCGTTGATGACGTGATCTATACCGGACGCACAGCCCGCGCCGCGCTCGACGCGGTCTCGGGTCTCGGACGGCCCGCGAAGATCCGTCTCGCTGTCCTTGTGGACCGCGGCCACCGCGAGCTCCCGATCCGGCCGGACTTCATCGGCAAGAACGTGCCCACGTCCCGCAGCGAGATCGTCTCGGTCAACGTGGAGGAATACGACGGCCGGACCTGCGTCGTGCTCGAAGAACTGTCAGAGGCGTAAGGCCTGCGGACCGGTCTGCCGAAGGCTGCCGTCACGGCTCTCCGCCCCGCTCCCCGCTCACCCGAAGGATGCACCCACGTCCCCGCTAAGGGGCAAAAGATCAAGGAGGATCAAGAATGAAATCCGATGAACCCATCTATGACGCCAGGACCCTCGGTGCCGGCAAGACCATGATCCTGGGCCTGCAGCACATGTTCGCGATGTTCGGCGCGACCGTGCTGGTCCCGATCCTGACGGGCCTCTCCGTCTCCGCCACGCTCCTGTTTGCCGGTCTGGCCACGCTGTTCATGCACTTCGTGACCGGCCGCAAGATCCCGGTCTTCCTGGGATCGTCCTTCGCTTTCCTGAGCGGATACTTCGCCGTCAAAGCCATGGCCGTGAACGCCGGCCTGACCGAACAGCAGGGCCTCGTCTACGCAAGCGTCGGCATCGCCTGCGCGGGCCTTCTGTATCTGGTCCTCGCGCTGATCGCGAAGGCCATCGGCGCCCATAAGGTCATGCGCTACTTCCCGCCGGTCGTGACGGGCCCCATCATCATCGCCATCGGCCTGAACCTGGCCCCCTCCGCCATCAATAACTGCAGTAAGAACTGGCCCATCGCGCTGGTCGCGATCGTCGTCGTCATCGTCTGCAACATCTGGGGCAAGGGCATGATCAAGATCGTTCCCATCCTGCTCGGCGTGCTGGCCTCCTATCTGGTCGCCGCGCTGACCGGCAACGTGGATTTCACCGCAGTGAAGGAAGCGGCCTGGCTGGGCCTGCCCGTCGCCGGTGAGAACACCGTCTTCTCCCTGATCGGCAACACCAACGGCGGCCTGCTGGTCTCCGCCATCATCACGATCGTGCCCATCGCCTTCGCGACGATGATGGAACACGTGGGCGATATCTCCGCCATCAGCGGCACCGTGGGCAAGGACTTCATCGACGATCCCGGTCTGCACCGCACCCTGATCGGTGACGGCGTCGGCACCGCGGTCGCTGCCCTGTTTGGCGCTCCCGCGAACACCACCTACGGCGAGAACACCGGCGTTCTGGCCCTGACCAAGGTCTACGATCCGCTGGTCATCGAGCTGGCTGCCATCTACGCGGTCGTCCTGTCCTTCTGCCCGAAGTTCGCGGCCATCATCACCGCGATGCCCGCGGCCACCATCGGCGGCGTGTCCATCATCCTCTACGGCATGATCTCCGCCATCGGCGTCCGCAACGTCGTGGAGAACCAGGTCGACTTCCAGAAGAGCCGCAACGTCATCATCGCTGCCCTGATCCTGGGCCTGGCCATCGGTATCGGCTACTCCAAAGCCGGTGCCATCGCCTTCCAGATCGGCTCCGTGACCATCAGCCTGACCGGTCTGGCCGTCGCCTCGATCGTCGGCATCATCCTGAACGCCGTCCTGCCGGGCCGAGACGACAGCTTCGCGGAGAAGCCCAACGACAAGCTGTCCGCTTCCCTGGGCAAGTATTGATCCGGTCCTTATGACATGTCAAAGCGCCGCGGCGATCCCGCGGCGCTTTTTGATTCCCCTTGTCCGCCGTCATGCGGCGGCATGTATTTCTTTTCTGAATATTTCCCTCTTCTCTCTTTCCAAGCCCTGTGGGCGGTGGTATAATAAAAGAAACGCGGGGCCGCGGCCCTGCCCTCAGGCATAAGAGGAGGACTCTATGGAACCTATGGAAAACGTCGTCATTCTGGACCACCCGCTGCTCAAGCACAAGATCTCCCGTCTGCGTGACAAGCACACCGGTACCAATGAATTCCGCACGCTGGTCTCGGAGATCGCCGCGCTCGAAGGCTATGAAGCCCTGCGTGACCTGCCTCTCGAAGACGTGGAGGTGGAGACCCCGATCGAGACCTGCATGACCCCGATGATCGCCGGCAAGAAGCTGGCCATCGTCCCGATCCTGCGCGCCGGCCTCGGCATGGTGGACGGTCTGCTGACCCTTGTCCCCACGGCCAAGGTGGGACACATCGGCCTGTACCGCGACCCGGTGACGCATGAACCTCACGAATATTACTGCAAGCTCCCGAGCCCGATCGAGCTGCGCACCATCGTCGTCGTAGATCCGATGCTGGCCACCGGCGGTTCCGGCGTGGCGGCCGTGGACTTTATCAAGGCGCACGGCGGCAAGAAGATCAAATTCATGTGCATCATCGCGGCGCCGGAAGGCGTGAAGCGCCTGCATGAAGCCCATCCGGACGTCCAGATCTACATCGGAAACCTGGACCGTGAGCTGAATGAAAACGCCTACATCTGCCCCGGCCTGGGCGATGCAGGGGACAGGATATTCGGTACCAAGTGAGCGAGGCTAAAGCCTGCGGCTCCCGGCGCTCCCTCGGGAGCGCGGCATAAAAACAGAGGTCTGCGGAGAACTTGTTCTCCGGCAGGCCTCTTTTTATGCCGGTGGCTGCGCGAAGCGCAGCCGGGAGCCCGCAGGCGCAGGCCGAGCGAACGCCCGCGATGAGCAGCCCGCTGCGCGGGCTGCGAATGCAGGTACCCACTATACTCTCTGTTGCTCTCGGTCAGTATTTGCCCGCTGCGCGGGCTGCAAATGCCAAAGGCCTAACAGTCCTAGAAATGGAATTCCCCAATTCTGCAGTCGGGGCACAAAAAAACCGTCAATGTATTATGATAATATGTTGATAATCCCAGGTCGTTTCCTAAATCATACTCCAAAAGGGAAACAATTCCATTCTCCTGTCGTCTTTTTTCTGAAGCCGTATCCAATCGTGTCTTCGGTCCTGGCTGATACCCTTCCGGAAACCAGAACAGGCTGGCAGTCCGGGCCGGGGTTAGAACTTTTCCCTTTTTCATTTCCTTTCCACACTGCGGACATATCATCGCTCGCTCCTCTTATGGCTCATATGAAGTGCAAACACCATAAATGGTCAAATCATTGTTGTAATTTCTCATTGCGGTTGTAGGCAAACAATCACTATGGCAAAATATATTATGACAATATAAAAGCCCCGCAGCCGTCAGCGAACTGACAGCTGCGGCCTTATCTTATTATTCTTCCGTACTCTCTTCTTCCGTCTCTTCCTCCGGAAGCAGTTCCTCCGGCTTCATGCGCCGCGCCTGGACCACCAGCCGCGTATCCGCCTTGGCGTTGGTACATGTGGAAAACGTCACGATCTTATCCCTCGCCGAGATCTCCACGTCCGTTTTGATCTCCGACCGGCTCTTCATCCTGGCTATGTAATCCAGAAAGCCGTCATCACCGGAGAACGAATACGTGTAGGTGTCGCTGTCCGGCAGCGTCACATAGACGGCAAACACCTGATA
>CACXFD010000207.1 GCA_902766845.1 uncultured Lachnospiraceae bacterium
AAGATCGCCGCGGCGGCCGTGACCGCGCTGCTGGCCGCCTTTGTCGGACGGTTCCTCTGCTGGCCGCACACGGTGTCCGGCCATTCGATGGAGCCGGCCGCGGCCGCGCAGGATGTGGTCCTGACGGACCGCGTGTCCTACCGGCTGACCGCGCCGCGCCGCGGTGACGTGACGCTGTTTTCCCGGAGGACGGGACCGTGTCCGTCAAGCGCATCATCGGCCTGCCCGGCGAGACCGTGCAGATCACCGGAGGACAGGTGAAGATCGACGGGAAGACCCTGTGGCAGGGCGACGCGCCGTATGCGGTGTCGGTCGCGGGCACGGCCGCGGAGCCGGTCACGCTGAAGGAAGGGGAATACTTCCTGATGGGGGACCGCGAGGCCTCCAGTGAGGACAGCCGGAGCGACAAGATCGGGAACATCCCGCGGGAGCGCCTGCTGGGACGCGTCTGGATGCGCGTGTGGCCGCTGGACCGGATCGGCTTTCCGGGGCGCGGCGGTTTTACGGTAAAGTGAGAAGGATATGAGCGATATTCAATGGTATCCCGGCCATATGACCAAGGCCCGGCGCGCCATGCAGGAAGACCTGAAACTCGTGGATCTGCTGATCGAGCTTCTGGACGCGCGCGTGCCGGCGGCCAGCTGCAACCCGGATATCGATGAACTCGGAAAGAATAAATACCGGCTGGTCCTTCTGAATAAAGCGGATCTGGCGGACCCGGAGGCTACCGGGGCCTGGGAGGAATATTTCCGGGAACGCGGGCGGACGGTCTGCGCGCTGGATTCGCGCCGCAAGGACCAGATGGCGCAGATCCAGAGCGCGGTCCGCGAGGTCTGCCGGGAGAAACTGGAGAGAGACCGCCGGCGCGGGATCAAGAACCGCCCCGTGCGCGCGCTGGTCGCGGGCATCCCGAACGTCGGAAAGAGCACGCTGATCAACAGCCTGGCCGGCCGGAGCATCGCAAAGACCGGGAACAAGCCCGGCGTGACGCGCGGGAACCAGTGGATCCGCCTGAACCGGGAAGTGGAACTTCTGGATACGCCCGGCATCCTGTGGCCGCGGTTCGATGATCAGGAGGTGGGCCGCCTGCTGGCTGCGGTCGGCGCCATCCGGGAGGAAGTGATCCCGCGCGAAGACCTCGCGCGGTGGCTGGCCCTTCGGCTGGACCGGTGCGCGCCCGGCCTGCTTCAGGAGCGGTATCCGGCCGGAGAAGCGGCAGAGGATATCCTGGAGCGTGTCGCGGCGGCCCGCGGATGTTTGAAAAAGGGAGGGGGACCGGACCTGGAAAAAGCGGCCGGGATCCTTCTGGAGGAATACAGGAACGGCCGGCTCGGGCGCATCAGCCTGGAAAAGCCGCAGCCGTAAGGAATACAGACAGGAACGGTCCGGGCCGTCTGGACCGGCTTTGAGCCCGGCGCTGCCGGGCAGATCGCGGGACCGGCGCGGACCGGTCCGGGGGAGCGCATGTATGCGGGAAGAAGACTACGGAGAAGAATTCGATACGCAGGTCGTGCCTAAAAAGTTCAGTCTGGGCAAGACGCTGCTGCAGATCGCGTGCTACCTGGGCGGGATCCTGCTGGTATCCTACCTGCTCGTGACCTACGTCGTGCAGCGCACGGTCGTCAGCGGGGATTCGATGAACGACTACCTGCTCAACGGGGATAACATCCTCGTGGAGAAGCTGTCCTACCGGTTCGGCGAGATCGACCGGTTCGACATCATCGTCTTTGAGGTCCCGTATGAAAAGCCCGGCACGTATTATATCAAGCGTGTGATCGGCATGCCCGGCGAGACCGTGCGGATCGAGGGCGACACCGTCTTCATCAACGGTCAGCCGCTCGAAGAGGATTACGGGAAAGAAGCCATGCGGGACGCCGGCGTCGCGGAAGAGGACATCGTGCTCGGCGCGGATGAGTATTTCGTGCTCGGCGATAACCGGAACAATTCCACGGACAGCCGCGTGGGGCGTCTCGGGAATATCAAAAAGTCCCAGATCATCGGCAAGGCCTGGCTGCGCATCTTCCCGTTCCGGCGCTTCGGGATCCTGCAGCACCAGTAAGAGGACCAGGAGCCGGCCGGCGAGCCGTATCCGGAGGGCCGGATAAGCGGGGCAGGCGGACTGAGGAGCGTATCCGGAAGGCCGGATAAGCGGGGCCGGCAGACTGAGGATCGGAGACGCAAGGCCGGATACAGAAGGAGATCGTATGGAGACGGTTCAGCAGATCCGGGAAAAACTGGCCGCCCTGGAGGGCGCGGAGCTCGAAGAAGCCCTGCAGGCGTACACGCAGGATCCGCGCGGCGGCGTACAGACGGCCGTGAAGGCCGCCAGAAGCCGTCAGGATCGATTGGAGAAGGAGATCGCACGAGTTGACCGCATGCTGGCCTTTGAACGCGAATACGCGCCGTATGGGCCGGTCTGCGGAATCGATGAAGCCGGCCGGGGGCCGCTTGCGGGGCCCGTGGTGGCGGCGGCCGTCGTGCTGCCGGAGAACTGCCGGCTCCTGTACGTGAACGATTCAAAACAGCTGTCGGAAAAGAAGCGGGAAGAGCTTTTTGACGTGATCATGGAGAAGGCGCTGAGCGTAGGCGTGGGCATGGCGAGCCCGGAGCGGATCGATCAGATCAACATCCTGCAGGCGGATTATGAGGCCATGCGGGAAGCCGTATCCAAGCTGTCGGTCCGGCCGGCTGTGTTCCTGAATGACGCGGTGACCATTCCGGGTCTGACCGGCCGCCAGGTCCCGCTGATCAAAGGGGACGCTCGGTCGCTGTCCATCGCC
>CACXFD010000208.1 GCA_902766845.1 uncultured Lachnospiraceae bacterium
GTCCGATGACCGTGGGCCCGAGGATAGTGGCCGTCGGATAGATCTTCGCGCTCTTCGCGATCCAGATCTCCTCTTCGGGATGATCGTATTCCTCCTCGGACAGGCCCGCCCCGTACGCGCGCACGAATTCGCCGATGCCGGCCAGCGCCTCCCAGGGATAGGTCACGCCGGCCAGCAGGCCGGCCGCCTCGGTGTGTGAAAGATCATAAAGAGCCTGTACTGTCAGTTCCTGTACCATCATAGACCTCACTGATTGGTTGTTGTTTCCGCGCCGGCGGATTTGTTTACTCACCGGCGGTTTTTGCTTACTCGCCGGCCGATTTCGCGTCCGCACCGGCCGCGGCGCGCCGCCCTCTGGCGTAATACGGGGCGCTGCGGTCAAACTGCTCGCGGAACGTCCGGTTCCTGTCCGCGGCCATGACCTGCGCGGTCCGGTTCTTCACGAACGTCTCGAGCTTCTCCATGTATTCATCCGGCGTGATGGTCCCCTCCGCCACATAGGTCAGCCCTTTTTCCCAGCTGGCCGTGAGCTCCGGGTTCAGGAGCTGGCGGATGGAACCGTCCACGACATCGTAGACCATCTCCCCGAACTGCGTAGGCGTGATGACCTGCGTTTTCGCGTTCAGCGACAGATACTTGATGTTCACGAGCTTTTTCAGGATCTCCGCGCGCGTGGCCGACGTTCCGATCCCGCTGCCCTTGATCTGGGCGCGCAGGTCCTCGTCTTCGATCAACTGGCCCGCGTTCTCCATGGCCAGGATCATCGATCCCGACGTATACCGCTTGGGCGGCGATGTTTCGCCTTCCCGGATAGCCAGGTCCGTGATCGGATAGGTCTGGCCTTTTTTCAGCCGGGACAGATCCAGCGACGCGTTCTGTGCGCCGTCCTCTTCGGAAGCTCCGTCCGCTCCCGGGGTAGCCGGACCGCCGTTTTGCGCCGCGGCTCCGGCGTTTGCGGAAGCGCCTGCCGGAGAAGCCGGCCGCGCCTCGGCCGCGCCGGCCCGGACGCCGTATACTTTCAGGTAGCCTTCATCGGTCAGGATGCGGCTCCCCGCGAAAAAGCGCTCGTCATTGCGAAGGAATTCCAGGCTGACCTTCTCATAGACGGCCGGCGGGAAAAAGATCGCGAGG
Source organism: uncultured Lachnospiraceae bacterium (assembly GCA_902766845.1). Classification (GTDB taxonomy): domain Bacteria; phylum Bacillota; class Clostridia; order Lachnospirales; family Lachnospiraceae; genus RUG11204. The sequence continues at coordinate 1,132 of CACXFD010000208.1, forward strand.
AAGCGCCGCACGATGCGCTCGTACACTTTCACCTTCTGAGGCGCCAGCCCCTTGAGGGCGGCCAGGCCCTGCCCGGTCGGAATGATCGCGTAGTGGTCCGTGATCTGCTTGTCGTTCACGTAGCGTGTCTTTTCCAGCCCCCGATACAGGCCGCGGTCCAGGATCTCCTCCGCAAAGCCGCGCACGCCCGGGATGCCCTTGAGCCCGGAGATGTTCTTCGCGATCTCCTTGGAGACAGCCGTGGACAGCACGCGCGCGTCCGTTCGCGGATAGGTGACGAGCTTCTTTTCATACAGCTCCTGCACCACCGCGAGCGTCTGGTCCGGGCTCAGCTTGAACAGCCGCGAGCATTCGTTCTGCAGCTCCGCGAGGTTGAACAGCAGCGGAGCGTTCTTCTTTTCCTTTTTCTTTTCCAGCTTGTCGAGGACCGCCACCATGGGCAGGGGCTGACGGAGCGAACGGATCAGCGCCGCCGCATCCTCCCGCTTTTTGAAGCCGTTCTCCTTATAAAGAGCCGGGCTCTGATACCAGGCGCTCTTGTCCCAGACGCGCCACTCCGCCTCGAGCGGGGAGCCCGCGTCCACCGTCATCACGACGCGGTAGAACGGGGTCTTCACAAAGTCCCGGATCTCGCGCTCGCGCCGCACGACCATGCCCAGCACGCACGTCATCACGCGTCCGACCGACAGCACGGCCGGCTTTTCCCGCTTCAGATATCCCGATACGGCGCGTCCGTAGCGCAGCGTCAAAAGGCGCGAGAAGTTGATGCCCATCAGGTAGTCTTCCTTCGCGCGCAGGTAGGCGGCGTTGCCGATGTTGTCATACGCCGACAGATCCTTCGCGGTGCGGATGCCCTTCAGGATCTCTTCCTCGGTCTGCGAATCGATCCAGACGCGCTTCTGCGTCTTGTCATGGACGTGGGCCTCCTGCGCGACGAGGCGGTAGATGTACTCTCCCTCCCGCCCCGAGTCGGTGCAGACGTAGATCACGTCCACGTCTTTCCGGTTCAGAAGGCCGGCCACGATATCGAACTGCTTTTTGACGCTGTCGATGACCTGATATTTGAATTCTTTGGGAAGAAACGGAAGCGTGGACAGCGACCAGCGCCGGTATTTCTCGTCATAGACCTCCGGGTAGCTCATGGTCACCAGATGACCGACGCACCAGGTCACGACGCTGCTGTCCGACTCCAGATATCCGTCCCGGCGCTGCATGATCTCCTTCAGCGCCTTGGCGAATTCCTGCGCCACGCTCGGTTTTTCCGCGATGAATAAACGTTTTCCCATGATTCCCGTTTCGTGGAAGGCGGCTTCAGCGGCCGCATGCTCAGCCGTTTTCAGGATCCCCGCAGACGGAGCCTCAGCTCTTCGCGCGGTTGGCCGCCCGCTTGCGCAGCGTCGGATCCAGGATCCGCTTGCGGATGCGCAGATTCTGCGGTGTGACCTCCAGCAGTTCATCCGTATCGATGAATTCGAGGCACTGCTCGAGGCTCATCTCCTTTTTCGGGACCAGTTTCAGCGCGTCGTCCGAGCCCGAGGCCCGGGTGTTCGTCAGGTGCTTGGTCTTGCAGACGTTGACCTCGATGTCCAGGTTCTTCGGATTGGAGCCGACGACCATGCCCGCATAGACCTTCTCGCCCGGTCCCACGAACAGGAGGCCTCTCTCCTGCGCGTTGAACAGGCCGTAGGTGACGGCCTCGCCGGTCTCGAACGCGATCAGCGAGCCGAGCACGCGGTACTGGATATCCCCCTTGTACGGCGCGTAGCCGTCAAAGATCGTGTTCATGATGCCGTTGCCCTTGGTGTCCGTCATGAATTCGCCGCGGTAGCCGATCAGGCCGCGGGCCGGAAGCGAGAACTCCATCCGGGTCTCGGCGCCCAGCTGGCTCATGCCCTGCAGTTCTCCCTTGCGCA
>CACXFD010000209.1 GCA_902766845.1 uncultured Lachnospiraceae bacterium
CACGGGCACGCGCTTTTGGATGTAAAACAGACAGAAGAGGCAGCTGAGCGCCTGCGACAGGACCGTCGCGACCGCGCAGCCGTTGGCGCCCATATGCAGGACGATCACGAAGAAGAGGTCCCCGGCCACGTTCAGGACCGCGCTGACGGCCAGGAACAGGAGAGGGGTCAGCGTATCGCCGAGCGAACGGAGCGTGGAGGACAGAAAGTTGTAGAAGAACGAGAAGATCAGACCGAGGAAGATGATCCTCATATACGGGAGCGCCGTCGGCAGCACCGCGGGCTTGACCTGCATCACGGTCAGGATGGACCCGGACAGGACCAGACAGATGGCCGACAGCAGCAGGGCGAAGCCGGATCCGGCCAGCATCGTGGTGCTGATCTGGCGCCGCAGCAGAGGCTCGTCGTGCGCGCCGAACGCGTTGCCCATCAGGACGCCCGCGCCGAGGCACAGGCCGTTGAACAGCAGGATCAGCAGCGACATGACCGGGTTCACGGTGCCCACGCCGGCCAGCGCCTCCTTGGAGACGAAGCGGCCCACGATGGCCGCGTCCACGGCGTTATAGGTCAATTGGAAAAGGTTCCCCAGGATCAGGGGAACCGTGAATTTGATGAGCTGGGGCGCGATGGCGCCTTTGGTCAGGTCGTGGGTCATGAGGGGCTCCTTGCGGAAAGAAACGGGAATGCGTCGGGACAGGGCCGCAGCGGAGAAAGACACTGCATCAGCGCGGAGTCCGGATCAGGTCCGACCTGCAGCAGGCGGGGCGCCGGGGTCAGGCCCGTGCTTACGGCAGCCGGGGCGCCGGAATCACGCTCAGCAGGTCTTCCTTCATGCGCAGGGCTTCCGTGCGGGCCGCCTTCGCGAAGTCTTCTTCCGCGGCGCCGGTCTTCTGCCAGGCGCAGAGGATGCCGCGAGAAGAATTGATGACGGCGCCGAGGCCGCAGTCGTCAAAACCGCCGGCCACATCGGCCGCGCCGCCGCCCTGGGCGCCGTAGCCGGGCACCAGGAAGAACGTGTGGGGCAGGGCGCGCCGCAGCCTTGCGAGCTGGGCCGGATAGGTGGCGCCTACGACCGCGCCGACCGACGAATACCCGTACGCGCCCGGGGCTTCCTTTCCCCAGCGCTCGCAGGCGTCGCCCATCGCTTCATAGACCGTGACGTTCTGCGCGATCAGGTCCAGGGCCGATTCATCCGACGCCCGGCCGACCGCGGTATCCGAGGCCGAGGACTGCTCCTCGAGCCGGCGGTCCTGCAGCTCGCCCGAGGACGGGTTCGAGGTCTTGACCAGTACGAAGATGGCCTTGTCCCGGTCCCGGCACAGGGGCAGGAGCGGCGCCACGCCGTCCGTGCCCAGATAGGCGTTGACGGTCAGCGCGTCGGCCGGGAACGCTTCGCACAGCTGTCCGCCGACCTGCGTCTGTCCGAGGTACGCGGTGCCGTATGCCTGCATCGTGGTGCCGATGTCGTTGCGCTTCCCGTCCAGGATCACGTACATGCCCTTTTCGCGCGCGTAGCGGACCGTTTCCGCAAGTGTGCGCACGCCGGGCCAGCCGTACATCTCATAATAGGCGGCCTGCGGCTTGACCGCGGGCACGATGTCGCAGAGCTGGTCGATCAGGGCCTTGTTGAAGGCCAGGATGGCCTCCGCGGCGCCCTCGAGCGTCTCCCCGTGACGGGCAAACGCGTCTTCCAGCAGGAACGAGGGCAGATAGCTGAGCTTCGGGTCCAGACCGGCCACGGTCGGGTTCTGCAGGTCTGCGATGCGGCGGATCAGTCGGTCGAATGACATGGAAGTTTCCTTTCTTGAGGGGATCTGCCGGCGGGCCTTCGAAAAGAGCCGGGCCGCGTCCGGCACCGGTAGAGGCTTCAGTTGAAGCCGAACAGTTTCCGGGCGGCCGTATAGCCCCAGCCGATGATCTTACGGCCGGCGGCTCCCGGAAGCGAGAGCATGTGGCCGACCGGGCTGAAGCGGATCTTGCGCCAGGTGGGCTCATCGGTCTGCTTCATCCACTGCCAGAGCTCATCTTTCTGCGCGAGGTGCTCTTCGGTACCGGAGCGGATGCACAGGACCGTCGAGACCATCGTGATGATCCGGAGATAGTTCATCATGTAGGAAGCGCAGCGCGGGTGCGGGAACTGCGCGCGGGCGTATTCCTCGAACATCAGCCGGTTCACGCGCATCTGCTGGTCCATGCGGGAGATCATGACTTCCTCGTTCACGGACTGGTCGTTGCGGCCGATGTAGTAGCGGTACAGGTCCTCGTTCAGGTACAGGATGTTCTTCACGAACGGGAACGGCTGGAACGCGTAGATATTGTCCACGTAGAACGTATGCTCCGGCAGGCGCAGGCCGCTGTCGCGCAGGACCTGCGTGCGGTAGATGACCGAATGCATCAGGATGTATTCCCAGGTATGCATGACCGGGAAGCGGTCCCAGGAAAAGACCCGGCCTTCCGGCAGTTTTCCGGCCAGGCGCATGACCTTCTTATGGCGCGCGCCCTGCTTGTCATAGACGAAATTCGTCAGCAGCATGTCGAGGGGGTCCGCGTCGCCGGCATGGGCCCGCAGCGCGTCCAGCACGTGGTGGAAGGCCTTGGTGTTCAGGCGGTCATCGCTGTCCACGACCTTGAAGAACAGGCCGGTGGCGTTCTCGATGCCGGTATTGACCGCGCCGCCGTGGCCCTTGTTCTGCTGGTGGATGGCGCGGATGACGGTCGGGTGCTTCTTCTCCCATTCATCCGCCTTCTGCGCGGTGGAATCCTTGACGGAGCCGTCATCGACGATCAGGATCTCGACGTCCTCGCCGCCGGCGAGCAGGCTCTCGATGCAGCGGTCCATATAGGGCTCGGAATTATAACAGGGTACGGCGATGCTCAGAAGTTTCATATACAGTCAGTCCTTTCGGGATCGGACAACAGGTTCTCTGCTCATTATATCATGTTTTGGGGCGCGCGCAAGACTGAAAGAACGACTGGACGCGGCGCATGAAATCGTGTATGCTTTAGGAAAGGAGCGGTCATGGACCGCAGCAGAGAGCACACCTGGAACCGCATCAGGAATCGTATCAGGAATCGCAGCAGGAATCGCAGCAGGAGGACCTTATGGATTACGCAAAAGAATCCCTCCGTCTCCACGCGGAGTGGAAGGGAAAGATCGAAGTCGTCGCGACCGTGCCGGTCGAGAGCAAGGATGACCTGAGCCTCGCGTATACGCCCGGCGTGGCCCAGCCCTGTCTGGAGATACAGAAGGATATCGAAAAGAGCTATGAGCTGACGCGCCGCCACAACCTGTGCGCCGTCATCACGGATGGGTCCGCCGTGCTCGGGCTCGGAGACATCGGCCCGGAGGCCGGCATGCCGGTCATGGAGGGCAAATGTGTCCTCTTCAAGGCCTTCGGGGGCGTGGACGCGTTCCCGCTGTGCGTCAGGACCAAGAACGTCGATGAATTCGTCGAGACCGTCTATAATATCTCGGGGAGCTTCGGCGGCATCAATCTGGAGGACATCTCGGCGCCGCGGTGCTTCGAGATCGAGCGCAAGCTCAAGGAGCGCTGCGACATCCCGATCTTCCACGATGACCAGCACGGCACGGCCATCATCACGCTGGCCGGCCTGACCAACGCGCTGAAGGTGGTCGGAAAGAAGAAAGAGGACGTGAAGGTGGTCACGAGCGGCGCCGGCGCGGCGGCCGTTTCCATCGTGAAGCTCCTGCTGTCCGCGGGTTTTGCGAACGTGACGATGTGTGACCGGAAGGGAGCCATCTACGAAGGCCGGGACGGCCTGAACTGGATCAAGGAGGAGATGGCGCAGGTCACGAACCTCGAAAAGAAGGCGGGGACGCTGGCTGAGGCGCTGGTGGGAGCGGACGTGTTCATCGGCGTGTCCGCTCCGGGCACGGTCACCACGGAGATGGTCCGGACCATGAACCGGGACGCCATCGTCTTTGCCTGCGCGAACCCGACGCCCGAGATCTTCCCCGAGGACGCGAAGGCCGGCGGGGCCGCGGTGGTCGCGACCGGCCGCAGCGACTATCCGAACCAGATCAACAACGTGCTGGCGTTCCCGGGCGTGTTCCGCGGGACGTTCGACGTGCGTGCGAGCGATATCAACGAAGCCATGAAGATGGCTGCGGCCCGGGCACTGTCGGAGCTGATCGCGCCGGAGGAGCTGTCCGCGGATTATATCATCCCGAAGGCCTTCGACCCGCGCGTGGGCAAGGCCGTGGCCGCCGCGGTGGCGCAGGCCGCCCGGGAGAGCGGCGTCGCGCGGATCTGACGGGCCGGAAGGACACGCCTTCCCGCAGCCGCAAAAGGAGCAGCCGCAACGGAAGATCGGCCGGCCCGCAGCAGCGGACACGGCCGGAAAGGGAGAAATCGGCCGGCCCGCAGCCGGCCGCAGGGAGCATAACATGAGATATGACATCTTCGGCAAGCCAGAAAACGAACCGCAGCCCGGTGAGACCGACCAGGCGTATATGGAGCGCATCATGCGGGCGTTCTGCGTGCCGGATCCGGACGCGCACGGCATCAATGAGATGATGGGGCCGGACTTTGTGTCCTGCCGCGCGCGGGAGCCGGAGCTGGTCCTGCGTTTCCATGTTCAGGACTGGATGCTGAACTCGCACGGCGTGATGCAGGGCGGCGTGCTGTCGATCGCGATGGACATGGGCATGGGGACGCTGGCCCGGTTCATCCGGCATCAGAACTACTCCGTCACGATGCAGATGTCGGTCGACTTCATGCGGCCGGTGCAGGCCGGGGAGGACATCCTGGTCCGCGCACGCCTCGAAAAGGGCGGAAAGCGCGTCCTGTTCCTGACGTCCGAGGCGTGGCCGGAGGCGGCGGGAGAGGAGCAGGCCGCGGCGCGCATCACCGCGCTGTTCGCCTGAGGAAGACCCCGCTAAAAAGTCTCGGATTCCTTGACAGAATCCGGGATTTTGTTATAATTATAACGGACCGAAAAACGACCGTTCACGGCCGTTTTTTGCATATCACCCTAGTTAGGAGGAGATAATCATGAAGAAGTTCGTATGTTCTGTCTGCGGTTATGTGTATGAGGGAGAGGCTGCTCCCGAACAGTGCCCTGTCTGCAAGGCGCCGGCCAGCAAGTTCATCGAACAGAAGGATGAGAAGGTCTGGGCCTGCGAGCACGTGGTCGGCGTGGCTTCCGACGCTCCCGAAGAGATCAAGAACGGCCTGCGTGAGATGTTCAACGGCGAATGTTCCGAGGTCGGCATGTATCTGGCCATGAGCCGCGTGGCCATCCGGGAAGGCTATCCCGAGGTCGGCGCGTTCTTCGAGAAGGCCGCCATGGAAGAAGCCTGGCATGCCGCACACTTCGCGGAGCTGCTGGGCGAGGTCGTTACCGACAGCACCA
>CACXFD010000210.1 GCA_902766845.1 uncultured Lachnospiraceae bacterium
CCTGCATTCTCGGTATAATTTGAAATAATAACCGCAATCGATCGGACGGCCGCCGCAGGGGGCCGCCCGGGGCCGCGAAGGGAGCGGACCCGCACCGGAGACAGGAGGCATCGCATCATGAGCAGAGTGTATAATTTTTCCGCCGGCCCGGCCGTGCTGCCGGAGGAAGTCCTTCAGGAAGCCGCCGAGGAGATGCTGGATTACCGCGGAAGCGGCATGTCCGTCATGGAGATGAGCCATCGCTCGAAGGTCTACGATGACATCATCAAGGGCGCGGAAGCCACGCTGCGCCGGCTGATGAACATCTCCGACGAGTACGAGGTCCTGTTCCTGCAGGGCGGCGCGTCGACCCAGTTCGCGATGATCCCGATGAACCTGATGAAGAACCGTGTCGCGGACTACATCATCACGGGCCAGTGGGCCAAAAAGGCCTGGCAGGAAGCGCAGAAGTACGGACAGGCGAACGCTGTGGCCTCGAGCGCGGATCAGACGTTCTCCTATATCCCGGACTGCTCGGACCTGCCGATCTCGCCGGACGCGGACTACGTCTACATCACCGAGAACAACACGATCTACGGCACCAAGTACCACACGCTCCCGAACACCAAGGGCAAGATCCTGGTCTCGGACGCGTCGTCGTGCTTTTTGTCCGAGCCCGTGGACATCAACAACTACGGCCTGTATTACGGCGGCGCCCAGAAGAACGTGGGTCCGGCCGGCGTGGTCATCGTGATCATCCGCAAGGACCTGATCCGCGAGGACGTCCTGCCCGGCACGCCTACGATGCTGACCTACAAGATCCATGCCGACAACGCCTCCCTCTACAACACCCCGCCCTGCTACGGCATCTACATCTGCGGCAAGGTCTTCGAATGGCTGGAGAAGAACGGCGGCCTCGCGGCCATGAAGGAAAAGAATGTAAAGAAGGCGAAGATCCTTTACGATTTCCTGGATCAGAGCCAATTGTTCAAGGGCACGGTCCGCAGGGAGGACCGGTCCCTGATGAACGTGCCGTTCGTGACCGGGGACGCGGACCTGGACGCGCTGTTCGTGAAGGAATCGAAGGCGGCCGGCTTCGAGAACCTGAAGGGCCATCGGACCGTCGGCGGCATGCGCGCGAGCATCTACAACGCGATGCCGATCGAAGGCGTCGAAAAGCTCGTGGCCTTTATGAAAGACTTTGAGGAGGCGCACCTGAAATGATGAAGATCAAATGCCTGAACCCGATCGCGCAGGTCGGTCTGGACGGCTTTAACGAGAACTATGAGATGACCGACGATCTGGCGCAGGCGGACGCCGTCCTCGTGCGCAGCGCGTCGATGCATGAGCTGGAGCTGCCCGAAGGGCTGCTCGCGATCGGCCGCGCCGGTGCCGGCGTGAACAACATCCCGCTGGACGCCTGCGCCGAAAAGGGCGTCGTGGTCTTCAACACGCCCGGCGCGAACGCGAACGGCGTGAAGGAGATGGTCCTGTGCGGCATGCTGATGGCCGCGCGCGACGTGGTCGGCGGCGTGAACTGGGTCCGCGCGCACGCGGGCGAGCCGGACATCAACAAAGCCATGGAAAAGGCAAAGAAGCAGTTCGCCGGCACGGAGCTGCAGGGCAAGAAGCTCGGCGTGATCGGCCTCGGCGCGATCGGCGTGCTGGTCGCGAACGCGGCGTCGCATCTGGGCATGAACGTCTACGGATACGATCCGTACCTGTCCGTGAACGCGGCGTGGCTGCTGTCCCGGTCCATCCACCATACCGAAAAGGTCGAAGAGATCTACGATACCTGTGACTACATCACGGTCCATGTGCCGCTGCTCCCGTCCACGAAGGGCATGCTGAACGCGGAGGCGTTCGGCCGCATGAAGGAGGGCGCGATCGTCCTGAACTTCTCGCGGGACGGCCTCGTGGACGAGGACGCGCTCGAGGCGGCCCTGGCGGGCGGCCTGCGCCGGTACGTCACCGATTTCCCGACCGAGCGCACCTCGAAGATGGACGGCGTGCTGGCCCTGCCGCATCTGGGCGCCTCCACCGAAGAGAGCGAGGACAACTGCGCGGTCATGGCGGTCAAGGAGCTGCGGGATTATCTGGATAACGGAAACATCAACAACTCGGTCAACTTCGCGCCGGTCAGCCTGGGCCATAAGAACGGCACGCGCCTCGGCGTGTTCCACAAGAACATCCAGAACATGATCGGCCAGATCGCGACGGTCCTGGGCGGCGAAGGCCTGAACATCAACGGCATGGCCAGCAAGGGCCGCGGCGAGCTCGCGTATACGCTGCTCGAGATGGATCCCGGCGTGGCCGTGACGGACGCGGTCATGGAGAAGATCCTGGCTGTTCCGGGCGTGTTCCGGGCACGCCTGATCGGGTGAGCGCATGATCACGGTCAGACCGTTTGCGGCGCTGCGGCCCGCGCCCGGCCGGGAGGCCGAGGTGGCGGCCCTGCCTTATGACGTCTACAGCTCCGCCGAAGCGCGGGAAGCCGTCCAGGGCAGACCCTATTCCTTTTTGAACATCGACCGGCCCGAAACACAGTTCGGGCCGGAACAGGACAGCTGCGCGCCCGAGGTCTACGCCGAGGGAGCGCGGCTTTTTGCGGCCTGGAAGCGGGACGGCGTGCTGGTCACGGATAAGACGCCGGGCCTGTATCTGTATGAACTGACATTCCGCGGGCGCAGCCAGACCGGGATCTGCGCGCTCTCGTCCGCGGCGGATTACGAGGCCGGCCGGATCCGGCGCCATGAGAAGACGCATCCGGACAAGGAAGAGGACCGGATCCGCCACATCACGGCGCTCGGCGCCCAGACCGGGCCGGTGTTCCTGACCTACCGGGACGTGCCGGAGGTGACGGAACGGGTGCGGGGCGTCCGGGAGCAGCAGGCTCCGTACGCCGACGTGCGGACGGAGGACGGCGTGCGTCACCGGCTGTGGCGGATCGCGGAGCCGGATACGGTGGAGGCTCTGCTGCAGGCGATGCGGAAGATCCCGCGGACCTATATCGCGGACGGCCATCACCGGGCCGCGTCCGCGGTGCTGACCGCGCGCCGGCGCCGCGAAGCCGGGGACGGGCCGGAGGCGGAGAGCCAGTTCTTCCTGTCCGTCCTGTTCCCGGAGAGCGAGCTCGCGATCCTGCCGTACAACCGCGTGGTGCGGGATCTGGGCGGCCGGACGCCCGAAGCGTTTTTGCGCGACGTGCGCGGCCGCTTTGACGTGACCGCGGCGGACGGAGCCTTCTGGCCGGAGAAGAAAGGCGTGTTCGCGATGGCGCTGCGGGAGGAGACGGGCATTGGCTGGTACCGGCTCACGCGGTCGGACGAACGGACGGACGCGGCGGCTTGCGGCGCCGGCGTGGAAGCGGCCGGGCAGGAGGACGCACAGAGAGCCGTGCGCACACTGGACGTGTCCGTCCTGCAGGACCGGCTGCTCGCCCCGGTGCTCGGGATCGAGGACCCGCGCACGGACCCGCGTGTGGAATTCATCGGCGGGATCCGCGGCCTTTCGGAGCTGGAGCGGCGCGTATCATCGGACATGGCCGCGGCGTTTGCGATGTATCCGACCTCGATGGAGGAACTGCTGGCCGTGGCGGACGCGGGCCTGCTGATGCCGCCCAAGTCCACCTGGTTCGAACCGAAGCTTCGAAGCGGATTCTTGATGCATGAATTTTGATATATGAATACAGGAAGGCCGGGCGCTGCGCGCCCGGCCTCTTTGCGGCCCTGCGCACTTTATAAAAGATTTATGATCGGGGACTTGACAAATCGAGATCATCTGTTATACTTGATATAGAACAAATAAGAATTCGGTGAATCCCGCCGGGGATGCCCCGGAAAGGAGGCCATATGAATATTCAGAAATTTACCAAGAATTCGATCGAAGCGGTCCAGAACTGCGAGAAGCTCGGCTACGAGTACGGTCATCAGGAACTGGACCAGGAGCATCTGCTCTACAGCCTGCTGACGCTCGAGGACAGCCTGATCCTGCGCCTCGTGGAAAAGATGGAGATCGCGCCGGAACCGTTCCTGGCGCGCGCGAAGCGCGCGGTGGAGGGCCGGACCAAAGTGTCGGGTGGGAACGGCCAGCTCTACATGAGCGCGGCCCTGAACAAGGTCCTGCTGAACGCGGAGGATGAAGCCAAACAGATGGGAGACGAATATGTCTCGGTCGAGCATCTGTTCCTTTCGATGCTGAAGGATCCGAACCCGGTGATCAAGGGGATCTTCCGGGAATACGGGATCACGCGGGAGCGCTTCCTGCAGGCCCTGTCCACGGTCCGCGGAAACCAGCGTGTGACCAGCGATAACCCGGAGGCCACCTATGACACGCTCGCCAAATACGGCGTGGACCTGGTGGAACGGGCGCGGGACCAGAAACTGGACCCGGTCATCGGCCGGGACGCGGAGATCCGCAACGTGATCCGCATCCTGTCCCGCAAGACCAAGAACAACCCGGTCCTGATCGGTGAGCCCGGCGTCGGCAAGACGGCCGTCGTCGAGGGCCTCGCGCAGCGGATCGTGCGCGGGGACGTGCCGGAAGGGCTGAAGGACAAGACCGTCTTCTCGCTGGACATGGGCGCGCTGATCGCCGGCGCCAAATACCGCGGGGAGTTCGAGGAGCGGCTGAAGGCCGTGCTCGAGGACGTCAAGAAGAGCGACGGACGCATCATCCTGTTCATCGATGAGCTGCACACGATCGTGGGCGCCGGCAAGACCGAAGGTTCGATGGACGCCGGCAACATGTTAAAGCCCATGCTGGCCCGCGGCGAGCTGCACTGCATCGGCGCGACCAC
>CACXFD010000211.1 GCA_902766845.1 uncultured Lachnospiraceae bacterium
CCCTGCTGATAGCTGCCGGACTGCGCGGAGCCCGCGTCATAGCTGCCCTGCTGGTACGAGGGCTGCCGGTACGGGTCCTGCTGATAGCTGCCCGACTGCGCGGAGCCCGCGTCATAGCTGCCCTGCTGATAGGAGGGCTGCCGGTACGAGCCCGATGCGGTCTCGTCCTGCCGCGGGGCCGTCCACTCGGTATACTCGTGACGGTCGCTGCCCGCGTTATCCCGATAGGTATAGGTGCCGGTGTTCGGGTCATAGGAATATCCGCCGCGGCCGGCGTTCCCGGCGGTCATCCGGGGCTTCCGGGAAGCGTTTTCCGCATCCGGCTGCGACGGCTGCTGCGCGTCCTGCGCCGCGGCGCCCGACAGCAGGACCTCACCGCATTCGGGGCAGATCGCCGTGCCTTCCTTCAGTTCTTTTCCGCAGTTTCTGCAAAACATGTTTCATATCCTCGCGTTTCTTCGTAAGAGAACGGAAATAGTCAATTTATTATAACGTATAACCCTATCGTCCGCAAGCAGAACATCGGCCCCGCGCGGCCCGAAAAATTGTGAAATTTTCCAAACGGCACAAGTAAAGCCGCCGAAGCGGCATGCGCTTTCGGCGGCTCTTTTTGCGCCCGGATGTTTATTCCGTCATGCCTGTTTTCCGTTCCGGCGGTACAGGGCGAGGCAGCCGCCGCACAGGAGCAGCAGGACCGCCAGGATGCACAGGGCCGCGTTGCGGAAAAAGACCTCCGGGAGGATCCGGATGATCTGATCCACGTCCGGATCGAAGATCCAGTTCTCCTTGCCCGGAAAGAACAGGTGGTGGAACACGACGAACGCCCGGTCAAAGTCCAGCGCCGCCGCGCCCCCGATCAGCAGGAACGCCGCCCCGAGCCCGGCGGGGCCCCACAGCAGGAAGCGGCGATGCCGCTGCCACAGCCGAAGGATCCCGGCCAGAGCCAGCAGGGCCGCGGAACCGGCCAGTACATACAGGTCCAGCAGGAACAGGGTCCGGCAGTCCGCGAAATGGTCCCGCCCGCTCTCGGACCAGGCCAGTACGCCGGTCGAGAACTCATCGGTCTTCCCGAGGCAGAAATCCATCATCTCGTCATACGCGGTCCGGATCTGCTCCGCGGAAAGGCCGGTCTGCTCTGTCAGCCGCAGCGGCCCGATCTGGGCATAATAGAACGGCCGGATCAGGATGGGCACGGCGATCGAGCAGGACAGGATGAACAGGGCCAGGACCACGCTGAGGCCGGCCGTGACCGCAGGGTTTTTGCGGCCTGTCCGGCCGGATCCCGCAGTCAGCCCGGCCGCCCCTTCTTCCGGCACGCAGCCGGCCGGTCTCTTCCCGTTTTCCATCACGCGATTCCGGTGACCTTGTAGTCCTTGGCTTCGACGGCGGCTTTCAGGACCTCATCCTCTACCGGCGCCGTCAGCGTCACGACGGCCTGTCCGGCCTCATGGCTGACCGCAGCCTCCTGCACGCCGTCCAGCGCCTCGAGCGCCTTCTTGACCGTCGCTTCGCAGTGCGTGCACATCATGCCTTCGATCTTCAGTGTCTTTTCCATTGTGTTGCCTCCTTCTGCTTCATATGCGTTCGTATCCGTCCGGCCCGGAGCAGCACTCTCCTTAGCCGCTTTTTCCGTTTCTGCCGCGCCCTTTAGGGCATCCTCCGCCTCCGCGATCAGCGCCGGTCCTCCGGCCGGAAGACTGCCGCGGCGCGGCCGGTCCTTTGAGCGGTCATAGAGCTTGAACAGGTTCAGCCGCAGCGCGTTCGAAACTACGCAGAAGCTCGACAGGCTCATGGCCGCGGCTCCGAACATCGGGTCCATCGTGATGCCGAGCGGCACCAGCAGGCCGGCCGCGACCGGGATCAGGCAGCTGTTATAGATCAGCGCCCAGAACAGGTTTTCCAGGATGTTCTTATAGGTGGCGCGCGAGAGGCGGACCGCGGCCGCCACGTCGCTCAGCGTGCTCTTCATCAGGACCACGTCCGCCGCGTCGATCGCCACGTCCGTGCCGGC
>CACXFD010000212.1 GCA_902766845.1 uncultured Lachnospiraceae bacterium
CCCGATCAAAGGAGTACACATGAAGATCTTAGTCACCGGCGGAGCCGGGTACATCGGAAGCCATACCTGCGTGGAACTGCTGAACGCGGGCCACGAGGTCGTGATCGTGGACAACCTCTGCAATTCGAGCGAGGAGAGCGTCAACCGCATCGAGGAACTGACGGATAAGCACACCGCCTTTTACGAGGCGGACCTGCGCGACGAGGTCACGCTGGAGTGGATCTTCCGGCAGGAGAGCCCGATCGACGCGGTCATCCATTTCGCAGGACTCAAGGCGGTCGGCGAATCGGTCCGAAAGCCGCTCGAGTATTATGAGAACAACATCGGCGGGACGCTGACGCTGTGCCGCAAGATGAGCGAGCACGGCTGCAAGCGCATCGTCTTCAGTTCCTCGGCCACGGTCTACGGGAACCCGGCCTTCGTGCCGATCACCGAAGACTGCCCGAAGGGAACGCCCACGAACCCGTACGGCAAGACCAAGAGCATGCTCGAGGACATCCTGACGGACCTGCATACCGCGGATCCCGAATGGCAGGTCATCCTGCTGCGGTATTTCAACCCGATCGGCGCGCACGAGAGCGGCCGCATCGGCGAGGATCCGAACGGCATCCCGAACAACCTGATGCCGTACATCGCGCAGGTCGCGGTCGGCAAGCTTCCCGAACTGTCCGTCTTCGGAAATGATTATGATACGCACGACGGCACCGGCGTGCGCGACTACATCCACGTCGTGGACCTCGCGCGCGGCCACGTGAAGGCGCTCGACAAGCTGATGCAGAACGAGGGCGTCAAGATCTACAATCTGGGCACCGGCATCGGCTACAGCGTGCTCGATATCGTGCACGCGTTCGAGGAGGCGAGCGGGGTGAAGATCCCGTATAAGATCGCGCCGCGCCGTCCCGGAGACATCGACACCTGCTACGCGGATCCGTCCCTGGCGGAGAAGGAGCTCGGCTGGAAGGCGGAGCTGGACCTGCGCCGCATGTGCGAGGACACCTACCGCTGGCAGAAGCAGAACCCGAACGGGTATAAGATGCCCGAACAGGAGTCCGGACAGGAATGAGGTGAGATCATGAAACTGATCTACGCGATCATCCGCAAGGAAGACGAGAATCTGGTCACCGAGGAGCTGAACGCGAAGGGCTTTTCGGTCACGCGCCTCGCGTCGACGGGGGGCTTCCTGCGCCGCGGGAACACCACGCTGATGATCGGCACGGAAGCGGACCGTGTCGACGAGGCCATCGGGATCATCAAAACGGAATGCGGACAGCGCCGCCAGGTGATCTATCATACGCCGTATCCGTCTGCGACCGGCGCGGGCTCCCATGTCTACACCGGCACGCCGATCCCGCTCCCGGTGGACGCGGGCGGCGCCACGATCTTCGTGGTGGACGTGGAGAGGTTCGAAAAGGCATGACATTCTGGGAACTGCTGCTGATCGCCGTGGGCCTTTCGATGGATGCGTTCGCGGTGTCGGTCTGCAAGGGCCTGGCCATGGACCGGGCCACCGCGGGCCGATGTACGGCCGTGGGTATGTGGTTCGGCGGGTTCCAGATGCTGATGCCCCTGCTCGGCTATTTCCTCGGGTCCGCGTTCGCGGAGCACATCCGGCGCTATGACCACTGGATCGCGTTCCTGCTGCTGGCGCTGATCGGCGCCAACATGATCCGGGAGGCCCTGAGCGGGGACGAGGATGGCCACGGAGCATCCCTCGCGCCCGGCGAGATGCTGCTGCTGGCCGTGGCCACGAGCATCGACGCGCTGGCCGTCGGGGTGACGTTTGCCCTGCTGTCGGTACGGATCTGGAGCGCGGCGGCCTTCATCGGCCTCGTGACCTTCTGCCTGTCGTTCCTCGGCGTGCGCCTGGGACGGCTGGCCGGAGAGAAGCTGCGCGCGCACGCGCAGATCGCCGGAGGCGTGATCCTGATCGGGATCGGCCTGCGGATCCTCGTGAGCCACCTGCTGGCCGGTTGAGAAGGCCGGATGCGGACCGGCAAAGAATACAAGTGTTGGAGAAAGAATGGAAAGTTTAGTCAACTGGTACCAGAGCACCCTGGGAGGCTTCCTGCCCAAGGAGGTCTTCGTCTTCATCGTTTCGATGCTTCCCGTGATCGAGCTGCGCGGCGGCCTCGTGGCTGCCTCGCTCCTGCAGATCCCGCTCCTGAAAGCGAACGTGATCTGCATCCTCGGGAACATCCTGCCGGTGCCGTTCATCCTGCTGTTCATCAAGCGGATCTTCCGCTTCCTGCATGACCATCATCTCGCGGAGCGGTTCGTGAGCTGGCTGGAGCGGCGGGCCATGAGAAAGAGCACGGGGATGGAGCGCGGGGAGTTTTTGTTTCTGGTGCTGTTCACCGGCATACCGCTGCCCGGGACGGGCGCGTGGACCGGGTCGATCATCGCCGCCCTGCTGAACGTAGATATCAAAAAAGCCACGCTCGCGGAGGTGCTCGGCGTGCTGATCGCGGCCGTGATCATGGACATCGTGTCCTACGGCCTGCTCGCGAACCTGGTGGGGTGACCTGCCGGATAAGGAGAACGGATGGAAAAGAAAAGAGCCGGCCTGCTGGTGGCCGTGGAAATGGACGCGGTCCGGCGCCGCTACGGCGAACCGGAGCGCACGCTGACCGTGCACGGACAGACCGTGGAGGTCCGGACGATCGGAGGATATGAACTGTACGCCCTGCACTGCGGGGCCGGGGAGATCGCGGCGGCGGCCGGGACGCAGCTCCTGATCAGCGACTGCGGCGCGCAGGTGA
>CACXFD010000213.1 GCA_902766845.1 uncultured Lachnospiraceae bacterium
AACGAGCGCGCCACCATCGAATACATCATCTCCGAGGGCCTGTACAACTTCCATCTGTACAAGGATGAGAAGGACCGGATTCAGAAGATCGAGAAGGTGGTCAAAGACGTCGGTCTGATGCCGGAGCACCTGACGCGTTACCCGCACGAGTTCTCGGGCGGCCAGCGCCAGCGTGTCGGCATGGCCCGTTCCATCGTGATGGAGCCGGAGTTCATCGTGGCCGATGAGCCCATTTCCGCGCTGGACGTGTCCATCCGCGCGCAGGTCCTGAACCTGCTCAAGAAGTTCCAGGTCGAACGCGGCCTGACATACCTGTTCATCGCCCATGACCTGTCCATCGTGCGGTTCATCTCGGACCGTATCGTGGTCATCTACAAGGGCCGGATCATGGAGATCGCGGAGACCGAAGAGCTGTTCGCGTATCCGCTGCATCCGTACACCAAGTCGCTGATCTCGGCGATCCCGATCCCGGATCCGATCATCGAGAAGAACAAGAAGCTGTTCGTGTACGATACCTCGATGCATGATTATTCGGTGGAGAAGCCGGAGCTTGTGGACCTCGGAAACGGCCACATGGTCTTCGGCAGCCCGTCGGAGATCGAACACTATAAAGAGATTCGGTTCGGCGGACAGGAGAATAAGTAAGACATCGGAGCGGACCGGACGGTCCGCTCCTTTTTGAACCGAGCATCATTCCGGAACGGCAGCCCGCGCCGGGCGCGGAAAAATGGCCGTTCCACAGGAGGCGTCATGGCAAAGAAGAACGCTCCCGCACAGGATACCGGAAAGAATCTGGGACTGCGGATCGCGCTGTTCGTGATCGCGCTCGCGGTCGCGATCGGCGCGTTCACCTACGGGATCACGCACATCGGCCAGCAGGAAGCCGGCTGGGCCGATGTGGACGCGCCCGCGCAGGAGACGGTCACGCACTACGCGGACGGAATCGCCCTGAGATATGAATTTACCGGCTCAACGGCTGAGAACCGCGTCGAGAAGCAGGCGCTTCTGACCGCGTACGGCGCCGCGCTGCTGCGCGCGTACTGTCTGACGGACCCGGTGAATGAATACGAGGGCTATGTCAATCTGGCAACGATCAATCACCATCCCGGAGAGGAGCTTGAAGTGCCGGAAGAGCTGTTCGGGATCCTGACGGACGCGGCGGCGCGCAGCGGGGAAGGGTCGGCCTTTTCGCTGTACGCCGGCCCGTTCTATACGGAATGGGACAGCGTCCTGTATCTGGCCGACGCGCCGGACTACGATCCGCTCGCCAATACGGACCAGGCGGAGCGTCTGGCGCAGGCCGCGGACCACGCGTATGAGAGCGCCGGCGTGCGCCTGACGGTCACGGACTCGGCGGCGCGGAAGGTGAAACTGGAACTCGGAAGCGCGTACCGGGCGTTCCTGTCGGACTTTGAATCGGACGGCACCGTGCTGAGTCTCGGACCGCTGCGCGAAGCCTATGAGCTTCGGATGGTCGCGGACGCGCTGAACGCGCAGAGCCTCGGACACGGATACCTGACGTCGGACAGCGGCCTGACCGTGACGCTGAACGCGTGCGGCGCGGACCGGTTCGTGCTGTACGCGATCGAAGAGAGCACCGGTGCGGCCGCGGAGCGGGAAACGGTGCCCGTAAAGCCCGGCGCGGCCATGAGCGCGATGCGTTCGTTCGCCCTCGCGGACGGCGAGGCCGGCTATTATGAAGTGACCGCGGCGGATACCGGGGAGACGGTCCTGCGCCATCCTCATGCCGCGCTTCCGGACGGCCCGTCCCGCGTGCTGCAGGCGTCGTACGTGATCGATCCGGACGGGGACGTCACGGACGCGGTCTGCCGGAACCTGGAGCTTCAGGCCGCGCAGAGCGCGCAGGAACTGCCGGAGAAGGCGTCCGCGGGAGCCGCACAGGTCCGGTATTACCTGTGGCCGTAAGAGAGGACCGCGGCAGAGAGCCGGAGAAGAGAACCGGAGAAGAGAGCCGGAGAAGAGAACCGGAGAAGAGAACCGGAGAAGAATGGCTTTCGGAAGCGGCCCGGGACACCGGGCCGGCCGTAAAAAACAGTTGTGAGAACCGAGGTCTGTCTGGTACAATAAAAAGATGGGAGAGGAGGTGCCTCATGAAACTGTATTTTGTCGGAGCGGATCATGAAGTGACCGGGAGCTGCCACGGTCTGGAGGTCGGCGGAAGCTGGCTGCTGCTGGACTGCGGCATGGAACAGGGAAAGGACATCTATGAGAACGTCCCGATCCCGGTGCCGGAGAACCGGATCACGGCGGTCCTGCTGTCCCATGCCCATATGGATCATGCCGGGCTTCTTCCGAAGCTCGTGAAGAACGGCTTTCGCGGCCCGATCTACGCGACGCCGGCCACGCGCCAGCTCTGCGAGATCATGCTGCGCGACAGCGCGCACATCCAGGAATCCGATGCGGAATGGAAGACGCGCAAGGCGCGCCGCGCCGGCCAGCCCGACGTGGAGCCGCTCTATACGCTGCAGGACGCGGAAGACACGCTGAAGCTGTTTGCGCCGGTCCGTTACGGCGAGGAATTCTCGCCCGCACCCGGTGTGACCGCGCGGTTCGAAGACGCGGGCCACCTGCTCGGATCGGCCGGGATCTTTTTGACGATGACAGAAGAGGGCGTGACGCGCACGCTCCTGTTCTCCGGCGATATCGGCAACGCCGCGCAGCCGCTGCTGCGGGATCCCGTGGGACCCGGAAAGCAGGACATCGTGATCATGGAGAGCACCTACGGCGACCGTCTCCATGAGGAGCCCGCGGATTATATCAAGGAACTCACGAGGATCCTGAACGTGACGTTCGCGCGCGGCGGAAATGTCGTGATCCCGTGCTTTGCGGTCGGGCGCACGCAGCAGATGCTGTATTTCCTGCGCGAGATCGTGAACGAGGGCCTGGTCAGCGTGCCGGGCGGGTTCTCGGTCTACGTGGACAGTCCGCTGGCCGTGGAGGCCACCAAGATCTTCGAGGAGAACATCTTCGGATACTTTGAAGAAGAGGCCATGGAACTGATGCGCAGCGGCGAGAACCCGCTCCGGTTCAAGGGCCTGAAGCTGTCGATCACGAGCGCGGATTCGATCGCGATCAATACGGACCCGCAGCCCAAGGTGATCCTGTCGGCCTCCGGCATGTGTGAAGCCGGCCGGATCCGCCACCACCTCAAGCACAACCTCTGGCAGGAGAAGAACACCGTCGTTTTCGTGGGCTATCAGGCAGAGGGCACGCTTGGACGCAAGCTTCTCGAGGGCGCCGGCGAGGTCACGCTCTTCGGGGAGAAGATCGATGTCAAGGCCCACATCGTGAAGATCGGGGGCATGAGCGGTCACGCGGACCGGGACGGGCTGATCGCGTGGCTCGAAGCGGCCGGCGAAAGGCCGGACCATGTCTTCGTGGTCCACGGGGAGGACGCGGTCTGCGATTCGTTCACGGAGCTTTTGCGGGAAAAAGGATACGAAGCCGAGGCCCCGTACTCTGGATCGGTCTATGACCTGGCCGCGGAGGAATGGCTCGAGATCAGCATGCCGGTGCCGGTGAGCTCGCCGGTCAAGCCCAAGGAGCAGAAGAAGCTGGCCGCGTTCGAGAAGCTTTGGCAGGCCGGCCAGGATCTTCTCACGGCCATCCGGCACAATGAAGGCGGGACCAACAAAGATCTCGGGAACTTTGCGAACGAGATCCGCCGCCTGATCGAGAAATGGGACCGGTGATACCGGCATGACCGGCCGGAACGGCATAAACGGCCGGGCTAAAGAAGATACAAAAATGAAAAAGGACAGACACGACAGCATGAAGATCGCTTGTTTTGACGTAGATATGACCCTGTATGACCATCGCTCCCGCCGCATCCCCGAGAGCGCCATGAAGACGCTGGACGCGCTGCGCAAGGCCGGCTACAAGATCTTCATCACGACCGGCCGTGACATGTATGACGGCTACTGCGCCGAGATCGTGCGGCAGGTCCGGCCGGACGGCATGGTCCACTGCAACGGCGGCCGTGTGGAAGCGGACGGACAGATCCTCAAGGACGATGATTTTTCACAGGAGTTCATGCAGGAGGTGTTCGGCTTCGCGCAGAAGGAAGGCCTGTCGGTCGGCGCGATCCATAACGAGACCGGGTTCATCACCCACATCGAAAAATGCCATGACGCGCTCAAGGCGTTCTTTGACGGCGTGGGCCTGAAGATGGCCCCGGTGGAGGAACTTCCGTCGGACGAGAAGGTCTATGAGATGTTCTATTACGGCGACGCAAACGACGCGCGCCGCGTCGAGGAAGCCTTCCCGACGCTGCGGCTGCCGATGTACGCGTCCGGAAACGCCTCGGACGTGATCCGCCGCGGGAACTCCAAGGCCAACGGCCTCGCGCTCGCGCTGGAGCATTTCGGCTCTTCGTTCGCGGACGTCGTGGCCTGCGGGGACAGCAACAACGACCTGGAGCTCCTGGAGGCCGCCGGCCTCGGGATCGCGATGGGAAACGGCAGCCCGGAAGCGAAGGCGGCCGCGGACTATGTGACCGATGACATCGCCCGGGACGGCATCTACAAAGCCTTCCGGCATTTCGATCTGATCCCGGATCTCGGGATCTGAGAGCAGGAGGACCCCATGACATACGAAGAAGCGCTCGCCTGGCTCGGCGAGGCGGGAAAGCGGGGCTCGGTGCCCGGCCTGGAGCGGATCCGGGACCTGCTGGAGGAGCTGTCGCATCCGGAGAAGGATCTTTCGTTCGTCCATATCGCGGGCACCAACGGAAAGGGATCGGTCGCGGCCTTCCTGACCGCGGTCCTGTCGCAGTGCTCCTATAAGGTCGGTTCGTTTACGACGCCGGCCGTTTTTGCCTATGAGGAGCTCTTCCAGATCGACGGGCATAAGATCCCGCAGGAGGATCTGTGCCTGCATCTAGAGACGGTCCGCGCGGCGGTGGAACGCATGGAAGCGGACGGAAAGGACCTGCCCACGCGGTTCGAGATCGAGACCGCGCTCGCGCTCGTTTATTTCGAGGCGGAGCGCTGCGATATCGTGATCTGGGAGGCCGGCATGGGCGGAGCACTGGACGCGACCAACGTGATCCCGCACAAGGTCGTCAGCGTGATCCCGTCGATCGATCTGGATCATACCGAACAGCTCGGGCAGACTGTGGCCGAGATCGCGGAGCAGAAGGCCGGCATCATCCTCGAAGACCGGCCCGTGGTCTATCTGGTCAAGGACGAGGAGGCGCGCGAGGTCATCGAGCGCACCGCGCGGGCGCGTCAGTCGCAGACGCGGCCGGTGCAGCTGGACCGGTTCACGCTCGATCCGTTCATGACCCTGCTCCCGAACGGCCGGATGGCCCAACTGTTCAGCTATAAGAATTATGCCGAGGCAGCCGTGACGATGCTCGGACGATACGAGGCGGAAAACGCCGCGGTCGCTATCGAGACGCTCGAGACCCTGAGCGACTGGGGCTTTTACCGCGTCACCAAGCGCGCGATCCTGGCCGGCCTGCCGCTCGCACAGCTGCCCGGCCGGTTCGAACTGGTCCGGGAACGGCCCAACGTCTTTCTGGACGGGGCGCATAACCCGGCCGCCATCCGGGCCCTGCTCGAGAGCCTCGATTATTATTTCCCGTCGCACCGCCGCACGGCCGTGATCGGGATGTTCAAAGACAAGGATACGGAGACGGCCGCGGATCTTGTGGCGGGGCAGTTCTCCCAGTTCTTTACGGTGACCGCGCCCGGCGAGCGCGGCCTGGACGCGGAGGCGCTCGCGCAGAAGCTTCGCGAGCGGGACCAGAAGGTCACGGTCATGCCGTCGGTCCGGTCCGCGGTGGAAGAAGCCGTGCGCGTGACCGGACCGGCCGACGCGGTCGCGGTGTTCGGCTCCTTCAGCATCCTGAAGGAAGCCCGGGAAGGCCTGAACGCGAAGAAATGAGCCCGGCCGGGAACGGCCGGGACGCGCGGCGGATCATCCGAATGAAGGCGCGAAAAGAACGCGCGGAAAGCGGGCAGTGTATGGAACTGTCAAAGCTCAGAGAGCAGATCGACCGGGTGGACCGGGAGATGCTGCGCCTGTTCTATGAGCGTCAGGAGCTGACGCGGGAAGTGGCCGAGGCCAAGGTGGCCGCGCGCCTTCAGGTGCGGGATCTGAAGCGGGAGAAGGAAAAGCTTGCGGAGCTCACGAAGGACGCCCCGGACCGGATGACCGAAGAGGGCATCCGCGAGATGTTCTCGCAGCTGATGGCTGTGAGCCGCAAGAAGCAGTACCAGCTGATGAGCCGGGCCGGCTTTTCGGAGCGGCTGCCGTTCGAGCGCGTCGCGTCGCTGGGGCCGGAAGCCCCGCGTGTGATCTATCAGGGCGTGGAAGGGGCGTACAGCCATATGGCGGCCCTGCAGTTTTTCGGGGAAGACGCGTTTCTGGCTCCGGTAGAGACCTGGGATGAGGCCATGAACGCCCTCTGCGCGGGCCGCGGGGACTATGCGGTCATGCCGATCGAGAACTCGTCGGCCGGCACGGTCGGAAATGTCTTTGACCTGCTGATGAAATACGACAACTATATCGTCGGGGAGACCGTGCTTCCGGTCGAACACGCGCTGCTGGGCGTGCCGGGCACGGACATCGCGCAGATCCGGCGCGTGATCTCGCATCCGCAGGCGCTCGCGCAGTGCGCGAAGTATCTGGCGGAGCACCGCGGCTGGGAACAGGAACAGGCGCTCAACACAGCGGCCGCGGCCCGGCGCGTGGCGGAAGAGAAGGATTCGTCGCAGGCCGCCATCGCGAGCCGGCTGGCCGGACAGCTCTATGGACTGGAGGTCCTGAAGGCGCCGGTCAACCACGATCTTGGAAACGTGACGCGGTTCGTGATCCTTTCCAACCGGAAGATCTTCGTGAAGACCGCGCGGCGGATCACGGTCTGCTTCGAGTGTCCTCACGAGACCGGCGCGCTGTACCGGCTTCTGAGCCATTTCATCTACAATGATATCAACCTGACACGGATCGAATCCCGTCCGATCCCGGGCGAGACCTGGGAGTATCGGTTCTTTGTGGACCTGGACGGAAACCTGGTGGAGCCGGGCGTCAAGAACGCGCTGAAGGGGCTGTCCGAGGAAGCGCTGAGCCTGAAGATCCTCGGCAATTACTAAAGTCCCCGGCACCGGCAGCAGGGTCCGGGAGATCCGGGAGCTTTCCGGCATCTCAGGCAGGACCCGGGAGATTCGGGTGCTTCCCGACATGCAGCAGGACCCGGGATATCCCGGAATAATACGGCAAGTTCCAGAAAAAACAGAAAAGGCGGAACACATGATGTATCACGACGATCTTGCATGGAAGAACGATGAGCCGCGCGAAGCGGGCTCGGAATACGTGCCGGGGCGCCTGAACCTTGCGCTCTACAGCGATATCCCCGAGGGCCGGGGCGTGCTGGAAAAGATGGACCGGCTGACCGAAATGTTCGGGGACATCCTCGAACTGCGCGCGTTTCTGGGCCCGGACGCGGAGCCCTTTACGGAAGGGGCCGGCATGCAGGACCGCATCGTGGGCCTGCCGGACGCGGAGGACCGGGAGGCCGAAGACGACGAGATCCTCTATGAGGAATACTTCTCGCAGATCGGCGAAGCCCGCGAACTCGTGCTCGACATCGTCCGCACGCTCTGCGACGTGGCCGGTTCCCACGGCTTTTCGGGCAACATCTGGCAGGATTACATCGCGCTCGTGCTGGCCGAGGACGAGAACGCCTTCTCGCTGGCCTGCGAGATGCGCGGACGCAGCGGGGGCGGCGCAGACGCCATGGCTCGGCTGGATTTCGGTTATCTGAAGCGGATCTTTGACCTGGACCTGATCGAAGCGGCCGGCGAACTGAACATGGAATCGCTGCGGCTGGTCGCGGAGTATCCGCCGGGCCAGGGCAAGAGCAAGGTCTACAACGTGCGCATCCGGGATTCGATCCAGGCGCTCGCGCAGGATCTGGCCCGCACGGACAGCGCGGAAGGGTGGCTGGACCGCGTGGCCGGCTTCTATAAACAGTACGGCGTCGGCATGTTCGGCCTGCACAAGGCCTTCCGCATCGAAGGCGAGGGCGATTCATTCCGCATCGTGCCGATCACCAAGACCGAGCACGTCTCGCTCGATTCGCTGGTCGGCTACGAATCGCAGAAGAAGCGGCTGACGGACAATACCGAGGCCTTCGTGACCGGACGCCTGGCCAACAACTGCCTGCTCTACGGCGACAGCGGCACCGGCAAATCCTCGTCGATCAAGGCCATCATCAACGGCTATTATCCGCAGGGCCTGCGCATGATCGAGATCTACAAGCACCAGTTCCGGGACCTGTCGAAGGTCATCAGCCGCATCAAGAACCGGAATTACCGCTTCATCATCTATATGGACGACCTTTCCTTCGAGGACTTCGAGATCGAATACAAGTATCTGAAGGCCATCATCGAGGGCGGCCTCGAGCGCCGTCCCGACAATGTCCTGATCTATGCGACGTCCAACCGCCGCCACCTGATCCGGGAGCAGTACGGGGATAAGGAGGAGATCCGCGAGGACATGCATACCTCCGACACCGTGCAGGAGAAGATGTCGCTGGTCGCCCGCTTCGGCGTGACGATCTACTACGGACGGCCCGGCAAGACCGAATTCCAGGATATCGTGACGCAGCTCGCGCAGCGCGCCGGCGTGACGATGCCGGAAGAACAGCTCCTGCTGGAAGCGAACAAGTGGGAACTGTCCCACGGCGGCATGTCCGGACGGACGGCCGTGCAGTTCATCACGTACCTGAAAGGCATGCAGGATATGGGCCGGTAACGGCCCGGCATCGGCCCGAAGGAGGCCCGGAAAGGGACTCGAACGGTCTCGGAAAGGAACTCGAACGCACCCGGAAAGGGACTGCCGGAACCGTGAATGCTTCTTGACATTCGGCATAAAATCAGATAGAATTAGTCTGTTGTAATGCATGTCTGACATTATGCATGTATCGTACAATGAAAATTGAATAAAGGAGGTGTTCCTGTGCCAAGTATTGTTGCTATTCAGGGAATCGGATGGCTCATTCTCGCCGCGGCGGTCGTCGCAGCGTGCGTTATTGCTTGGTTCGCGGCCATCGCCTATCGAAAGCGTGTATATGAAAGCAAGATCGGTACGGCGGAGGCACGGTCCAGAGAGATCATTGATGAGGCACTGAAAACGGCGGAGACCAAGAAGCGGGAAGCCCTGCTCGAGGCAAAGGAAGAAAATCTGAAAGCCAAGAACGAGTATGAACGCGAGAACAAAGAACGCCGCGCGGAGCTGCAGAAGTATGAGCGCCGCGTCCTGAACAAGGAAGAAAACGTTGACAAGAAAGCGGAACAGCTGGAACGCAGAGAGACGTCCATCCAGGCCCGGGAGGAGAACCTGAACCGGCGCAAGAAGGAAGTCGAGGATCTGGAGGCCCAGAAGGTCGCCGAGCTCGAACGAATCTCGGGACTGACCAGCGAACAGGCCAAGGAGTATCTGCTCCATTCGGTGGAAGAGGACATCAAGCATGACACCGCTCTGCTGATCAAGGAGTATGACGCCCGCGCCAAGGAGGAAGCCAACAAGCGCGCGAAGGATTACGTCGTGACGGCCATCCAGAAGTGCGCGGCGGATCACGTGTCCGAGTCCACCATTTCCGTGGTGCAGCTGCCCGGGGATGAGATGAAGGGACGCATCATCGGCCGTGAGGGCCGGAACATCCGGACGCTCGAGAACCTGACCGGCGTGGAGCTCATCATCGATGATACGCCCGAAGCCGTGGTCCTGTCCGCGTTCGATCCGGTCCGCCGTGAGATCGCCCGCGTCGCGCTCGAAAAGCTGATCGTGGACGGACGCATCCATCCGGCCCGCATCGAAGAGATGGTGGAAAAGGCCCGCAAGGAAGTGGAGACGCAGATCCGGGAAGCCGGCGAGAATGCCTGTCTCGAGGTCGGGATCCACGGACTGCACCCCGAACTGGTCCGTCTGCTCGGCAAGATGAAATTCCGTACCAGCTACGGCCAGAACGCGCTGAAGCATTCGGTGGAAGTCGCGCATCTGTGCGGACTGCTGGCCGCGGAAGTCGGCTGTGATGTCCGCCTCGCCAAGAGAGCCGGCCTGCTGCACGATATCGGCAAGAGCCTGGATCATGAGATCGAAGGATCCCATATCCAGATCGGTGTGGATCTGTGCCGCAAGTACAAGGAGTCGGCTACGGTCATCAACGCGGTCGAGGCTCACCACGGTGACGTGGAGCCGGAGACGCTGATCGCCGTGCTGGTCCAGGCCGCGGATACCATCTCGGCCGCCCGTCCGGGTGCCCGCCGCGAGACGCTGGAGACCTACACCAACCGTCTCAAGCAGCTGGAGGAGATCACGAATTCCTTCAAGGGCGTGGATAAGTCCTATGCCATCCAGGCCGGACGTGAAGTCCGCGTGATGGTCATTCCGGAACAGGTCAGCGATGACGACATGGTCCTGCTGGCGCGCGATATCGCGAAGAAGATCGAGTCCGAGATGGAATATCCGGGACAGATCAAGGTCAATGTGATCCGCGAGTCCCGTGTATCGGACGTGGCGAAATAACCGCAATAGACAAAACAGACACAAGAATCAAAGAAGAAAGAGCCGCTGCCGGCATGGCAGCGGCTTTTTTCTTGCATTTTCACGGCATTCCTGATAAGATAC
>CACXFD010000214.1 GCA_902766845.1 uncultured Lachnospiraceae bacterium
CGAGATCTCGGTCTCGGCCACCGACAACCAGAACCTGGCCTATGTGGCCGTGATGTCGCTGGACGGCGCGACGATCTACGCGGAAGACGTTCCGGCCGGACCGGAGGCTGAGGTCACCTTCGACGCGTCGGAGGCGATCGAGAACGCCAAAGGCTACGTGGCCGTGTTCGCGGCGGACTATGCCGGCAACGAATCGGCCGTGGCCGTGAAGGTCAACGACAACGCGTTCGAAGAAAAGACCGTCTATGTGCTGACGGATGAACTGATCTCCGGTGAAGACTATGTGATCGCGGACCGCGGTGAAGCCGGTGACGCGCTGACCGTCGCCTGCGCGAACGGGAGCGTTGCGTCGGCACCGGCCGTTGTCAATGACGCGACCGAGGAGATCAAGAGCCTGTATATCGACAGCGCCGACGTGGCGGAGACCGCAGTCTGGACTGCCATGACGAACGGCACGCTGAAGAACGGGGACAGCTTCCTCGGCAAGGCCGGCAGTGCCGCGCTCGAGATCGCTTCGGACGGCGGCGCCGTCTGGACCTGGGACGGTTCGGCCCACCAGCTGACCACCGACGGCGGCGCGCTGGCCTGCACCGAAGGCACCTTCGGACTGAACAGCGAATCGGCCGGCGTTTATCTGTACCGCAAGTCCACGATCATCGTGGCGATCGATCCGTACAAGGTCACGTCCGTGACGGTAAATCCGGAGGAACTCTTCCTGTATACCGGCAACGTCGAGGACCTGATGTATAAGGTGGCTCCGCTGACCGCTCTGGACCGCACCGTGACCTGGACCTCGACTGACAGCGAGATCGCTGCGGTCGATGAGAACGGCCAGGTGACGGCGGGCAAAGCCGGGACGGCCATCGTGACGGTGACCTCGAACTCGAATCCTTCCTGCAGCGCGTCGTGCATCGTGCATGTGCTTGCGCTGAACAAGGATCTGACCGGTTTCCTGTGGGATGAAGACGGCGAAGTGTTCGCTTCGGCCTTCAACTCCGACACGCTTCCGGCTTACCGGAAGCTCCACGCGGAAGGCCTGCCGGCCGCGCTGACGTCCGGCTACGTGTTGCAGCCCGGCTACGTGATCGCCGGCACGCTGGATACGCAGACCGCGGAGACGGACCTGTATCTCGTGGATGAAGAGACCTATGAGATCCAATACGTGGGCGCCAATAATCTGTATGCGACCGGCATCGCGCCCGGATCGAGCTATTACTCCTACATGGTATACAGCTACGGCCCGTATTTGATCTTCGGTAACATCTCCCCGAAGGATGACGGGACCGGGACCGGGACTGAGGTGTCCGGCCTGATCTACAACCTCCTTCAGGCCGGGAACTATACGGGCGGCGCGTACATTGCCGGTGTGGCGGCCAAGACCTCCGATGTGTACGTCTCTGAGTACTACTTCCTGGACGAGAACGGACGGATCTGGGAGACGTCGGTCGATCTCAGCCAAGGCGCTGCCTTCACGGAGCCGCAGCTGGTGGTCGAGACGGGCATCCAGACCAACTTCCTGTACCAGAGCCTGTACAGTGACGGCAAGTACATCTACTGGTCGCACTTTGACGACGGAGACACGGTCGAACTGATCATCGTGGATCCGGAAAACGGCACGACGTACTTTGCCGGCTCGTTCGATAAGGATATCTGGCCGGTCGGCGGTCTGCATGTGTCGGGCCAGACGCCTCCGGCCGGCACCGGTGCTCAGCCTGCGGGCAGCGCAGACGTGCAGCAGCTGACGCCGGTCATGACCGCGGACCAGATCCGTTCGGAAGAGATCGACCAGCGCTTCGCGCAGGCCGCGGCCCAGCTCCGTGTCCCGGTCCTTCCGGCTCAGACGACGGAAGAAGAGCCGTCGGATGCGGCAGAAGAGACCGATGACGTGACGGTCACCGAACCGGCGCAGGACACGACGGTTCCGGAAGCTCCTGCGGACGTGACCGATGAAACGGACGCCGCGGATGCGGCGGAAACGGTTCCCGCAGAGGGCGCGGCCGAACAGCCCGCTGACGAAACGGAAGAGAACGTCGTTCCTGCCGAGGCGGAAACGGCCCCCGCTCCGGAGCCGGCCGCGGACGATGCGGCTGCGGCTGCGGAAGAGACCGCCCCGGCGGAAGAGGCCGTGCCTCAGAACCCGGCGGAAGGCGGCACGATGTCGCTGCGTCTGCGCCGTGATCCGATCGGACCGGGCGCCTCGAAGCTGTCGGTCACCTCGGAGACCGCAAAGAAAAACGAAGAGACCGGCAAGATCGAATCGACGGTCACGATCAGCGAGGAAGTCATGACGGTCAACGGCTTCTACGAAGTCACCTATGATCCGGAAGTCCTGTCCTTCGATCCGGAGACCGGCGTCGACTGCGGTCAGGAGCACTACTCCGTCTTTGACGAAGACGGCGTGATCCGCTTCGCGTTCGCGACGCTGGAGGCCGTTCCCGCACAGGAGCAGATCGCGGCCCTGACGTTTACTTCTCTGGACTGCGAAGACCATGAGATCAACGTGGCCACGCAGGAACGCGGCACCGAACTGGATCTGCAGGAGAACGCGGAGGTGACGGTCGAGGGCGACCACGTCTGGGGCGAACCGACCTATGCCTGGTCGGCGGACAACAGCGAAGTGACGGCCACGCGTGTCTGCGAGAACAACGCGGAGCACAAAGAGACCGAGACGGTCAAGACCACCTCGAAGGTCACGAAGGAAGCGACCTGCGAAGCCAAGGGCGAGACCACGTATACCGCCGCGTTCAAGAACGAGGCATTTTCGGAGCAGACGAAGACCGCGGCCGACATCGACGCGGCCGGACACAGCTACGGCGAGCCCGAGTGGACCTGGACGGAAGACAATAAGGCAACGGCCGTCTTCACTTGCGAGAACTGCGGAGACCAGGTCACGAAGGAAGGCACGGTCACCTCGGTGACCACCGAAGCCACGACCGACGCCGAAGGCAATACGGTCTATACGGCCACCGTCACGATGGACGGCAAGGTCTATACGTCCGAAAAGACCGTGACGATTCCGAAGCTCACGCCGGCCGACGAAGGCGGCAACTCCGGCAGCGGCTCGAACAGCAACTCCGGCAGCAACTCCGGCAGCGGCTCGAACAGCGGCTCCGGCAGCTCGGAGACGACGCCCGCGGATGAGTCCGGGGCAGCGGATGAGACGGAGACGCCGGATGAGACCGAACCGGCCGAGACCGAAGAAGCGACCGAACCGGCCGAAGACAACGCGGAAACCGAAACGCAGCCCGCTACGGAATCGGCGATCGACGACAGCGACGTGCCGAAGACCGACCCGAACGGCGGATCCGGTGAAGGAGCCGGCCGCGGCACCGTGGCGATCCTGACGGTTCTGACCGCGCTGGGCGCTTTAGGCGCCGGCATCTTCCTGACCGCGAAGAAGCGTGCCGTGGGCCTGCTTCCGGCCGTGGGCGCCGTGGCCGCCGTCCTGCTGACGCAGAAGTTCGGCGGAGACGTCGTGATGGCGGATGTCTGGACCATCCTGACGACAGCCCTGTGCGGCATCAACGCCGCGCTGATCGCGCTGAAGAAAAAGTAAGAGAGTTTCCTGAAAAAGCCAGGGAACACAAGCGGAATGCCGGGCCATGAACATGGCCCGGTATTTCTTTCGGTTATGATGAAAGAGGCTTATTTGATGATGAAAAGCGATTGCGAAAACAGCCTCCCTATGCTATGATACAAGAACATGCGCGCTCTCTTTTCAGACCTTGCCGGACAACGGCCGGAAATTCGGACAGACGGCGCGTATACAGCGAAAGAAAGGAAAAGGAGGAACGGCCCGGATGAGTGACTGGAAACGTCTGTTTTCCTACATCAAACGGTACTGGTGGCGGTATGTGCTCGGCATGGCCGCCCTGTATGTCGTGGATGACATGAACGCCTGGGTCCCGCGGCTGACCGGCATGATCACGGACGGCTTGCTGGACGGCTCGCTCGGCTTTGACGGCGTCCGGGACCTGGTGATCCGCATCCTGCTGTGCGGCCTGGCCGTCGTCATCGGCCGCTTCCTGTGGCGATATTTCATCTTTCTGCCGTCCCGCATGATCGAGCGGGACATGCGGGATGACCTGTACAAGCACCTCCAGCTGCTCTCGCCGGTCTTTTACAACACCCACAAGACCGGTGACCTGATGTCGTATTTCACGAACGATCTGGCCGCGGTGCGCATGGCCATGGGCCCTTCGGTCGTGACCGCGTTCGACGCGTCGGTCATGCTGATCCTCGTGCTGAGCCAAATGATCCGCTACGTGGATCTGAAGCTCACGCTGGTCGCGATGATCCCGCTGCTCCTGATCGTCTGGGGCAACTATTACTACGCGAAGGCCATGAACCGGCGTTTCGAGGAAAAGCAGGAAGCGTTCTCGGTCCTGTCGGACGAGACGCAGGAAGCCATCAGCGGCATCCGTGTGCTGAAGGGCTTCGTGCAGGAGATGAAGGAACTGTATCATTTCCGCAAGCTGAATGAAGACAACCGGGAGAAGAATCTGCGCGTGGCGTCGCTGCGCGCCTGGTTCATCCCGACTCTGTTCCTGCTGATCGGCCTGAGCAGCGTGATCACGCTGCTGTACGGCGGCTATATGACGCTGACCGCGCAGATCACGCTCGGACGGTTCGTGGCGTTCAATTCCTACATCGGTATGATCGTCTGGCCCATGCTCGCGGCCGGTGAGTGCGTGACCATGTTCAGCCAGGGCATGGCCTCAATGAAGCGCATCAACGTCCTGATGAACGAGGAACCGGACATCGTGGACAGCCCGGACGTGGAGCCGGTGGAAGGACTGGCCGGCGAGATCGAGTTCAACGATCTGACCTTCGCCTATCCGGACGCCCCGGAGCGGAACGTGCTGGAGCATGTGACGCTGCATATCGCGGCCGGCGAGACTGTCGGCATCATGGGCGGGACCGGATCCGGGAAATCGTCGATCACGGGCCTGCTGTACCGGCTGTATGACACCGAGCCGGGCATGATCCGGATCGACGGCCATGACATCGCAAAGATCCCGCTGGAAGTGCTCCGCACGCAGATCTCGTGCGTCCCGCAGGACAATTTCCTTTTCTCGGATACCATCCGGGGCAATATCGCCTTCGGCGTGGACGGCGCCACGGAGGAAGAGATCGAACAGGCTGCGAAGGACGCCTGCGTGCATGAGAACATCATCGCGTTCCCGGAAGGGTATGATACGCGCGTCGGCGAGCGCGGCGTGACGCTCTCGGGCGGCCAGAAGCAGCGTTGCTCGATCGCGCGCGCCCTGCTCAAGGAAGCGCCGGTCCTGCTGCTGGACGACGCGCTGTCGGCCGTAGACACGGACACTGAAGCCGAGATTCTGAAGAACCTGCGGCGGCGCCGGGCCGGCCGGACCACGCTGATCGTGGGGCACCGCGTCTCCACGATGGAGTTCGCGGACCACATCTGCGTGCTCGAGGACGGCCGCATGATCGAATACGGCACCAAGGAAGAACTGCTCGCGCGGGGCGGCGTGTTCGCCCGCACCTATGAGAACCAGCGCCTGAAGGGCGGAGAGGAGGCCGCGGAATGAAACGACTCCTCCTGTATATGAAGCCCCAGTGGAAGACGGCGCTGCTCTGCCTGTTCTTCGTGCTGGTCAGCACGCTGCTCGAATTGTATGAGCCCGTTTTGGTCGGAGACACGATCGACCGGTACATCACCGGATACGGCCTGCCCTACGTAGCCGCCGAAGACGGAAACATCGAGTTTGACGGCGTCACGTACCGCAAGCTCAAGGAAGCCTCGGATCCGGACGCCGCGTACGGGGCCGTGGTCCTCAAAGATGATGTTTACTACTGGATGTCCGGCCTGGACCTCGAGCAGGTCCGCGCGGCCGGTGAGGCAGAGGAATCGCAGATCACGGTATCGGACGGTCAGGCCTCGGTGGTCCTGAACGGAGAGACGGTCGCGGCCCGCGCCCTGTCACGCGAGGACCTGAAGATCCTGCGCGGCACGGACTTTTCCGGGATCGTCCGCGCGGTCCTGCTGTACCTGGTCCTGCTGGCCTTCCTGTTCGTGATCCGCCGGACGCAGTATATGACGCTGCAGAAGATGGGCCAGAACATCGTTTTCTCGATCCGCCAGGAACTGTTCGAACACGTCGAAGGCCTGTCGATGAAGTTCTTCGACACCACGCCGGTCGGCACCATCGTGACGCGAATCACGAACGATGTCGAGGCCCTGAACGAGATGTATTCGAACATCCTCGTGAACGTGATCCAGAACTCGCTGCGCATCATCGGGATCATCGTGATGATGCTCGTGATGAATGTGCGCATGAGTCTCTATGCCTGCGCGATGGTCCCGATCGTGGCCGTGCTGTCGTATTTCTTCCGCACGTTCGCGCGCAGGGCCTATGACCTGACCCGTACGCAGGTGACCGGCATCAATATCTTCCTGTCGGAGCACCTGTCCGGCATGCGCGTGATCCAGATGTTCCGCCGCGAGCAGGTCAAGGACGAGCAGTTCCGCGGCCGCAGCAAGGACCTGTACCGCGCGAATTTCCGCGAGACCATGACGTTCGCGGTCTTCCGGCCGCTGATCAACATGACCTATTACATCGCCCGCGCGATGGTCCTGCTCGGCGGCGGCTATCTGGTCCTGCGCGGACAGATCACGCTCGGCGTGCTCTACATTTTCTCGCAGTACACCGGAAACCTCTATGAGCCGATCCAGGATCTCGCGGAGGAGATCTCTTCGCTGCAGCACGCGGTCGCGTCCGCTAACAAGATCTTTACGATCCTGGACGTGCAGCCGGTCGTCGTGGAAGCCGAAGACGCGCATGAACTCAAAGACGTGCGCGGCGAGATCGAGTTCGATCATGTCTGGTTCGCTTACAATGAGGACAATTATGTCCTGAAGGA
>CACXFD010000215.1 GCA_902766845.1 uncultured Lachnospiraceae bacterium
CCGCCGCAGACCGGGCAGGCGGACGGCGGCTCGCATGTCCCGCTCCGCGTCAGGTTCTCCGCGATCTGCGGAATGATCATGTTGGCCTTGTAGACCGTGATCCGGTCTCCGACGCCAAGAGAAAGGGCCCGCAGGATGCTGACGTTATGGACGCTCGCACGGCTGACCGTGGTCCCCTCCAGCTCCACCGGATCGAAGACTGCGACCGGGTTGATCAGGCCGGTGCGCGACGGGCTCCACTCGATCTCTTTCAGATGCGTCTCCGCCGTCTCATCGGCCCATTTGAACGCGATCGAATCTCGCGGGAACTTGGCCGTGCGTCCGAGGCTCCGTCCATAGGCGATGTCATCGTACAAAAGGACCAGCCCGTCCGACGGAAAACGGTTTTCGGGGATGCGCTGCTCGAAGCGCTCGACCGCGCCGATCAGTGTGTCCCGCGTCACGGTCTCCCGTTCCACGACCGTAAAGCCCAGGGACGCGAGCCAGTCGAACGCGTCGCTGTGCCGCGCAAATTCCATATCCTCTGCCCGCACGAGCGAGAACGCGATAAAGTGCACGCCGCGCTCCGCGGTGATCTTCGTATTCAGCTGCCGGACCGATCCGCTGCAGAGGTTGCGCGGATTCTTGTATTTTGCGTCCGCGTCCCCGATCCGGGCGTTGATCTTTTCGAAATCCTCATATGAGATCACGGCCTCGCCGCGCAGGATCAGTTCTCCTGTGAACGGAACGCGCAGCGGCACGTTCGCGAAGACCTTCGCGTTCTCCGTGATGACCTCGCCGATCTCCCCGTTTCCGCGCGTAACGGCTTTCACGAGCTGCCCGCCGCGGTAGGTCAGGACGATGGTCAGCCCGTCCATCTTCCAGGACAGGATCCCGGTCTTGTCGCCGAGCCAGTCCGCCAGCGCCTGACGGTCCTTGGTCTTGTCCAGCGACAGCATCGGCCGCTCATGGCGCTCCTTCGGCAGTTCCGACAGCACCGTATATCCGACGCGCTGCGTCGGGCTGCCCGACAGGACCGTCCCGGTCAGCTGTTCGAGCCGCAGCAGCTCATCGTATTTCTCGTCATAGGCACGGTTGCTCATCAGCTCGCGGTCTTCCTGATAATAAGCCCGCGCCGCCGCGTCCAGTTCCCGCGTCAGTTCCTGCTGCCGGCGAAGGATCTCCTCCGTCACCTGTTCTTTCATAGTTCGCTCCGATAGGATTGACGCTTACGCTTCGTCGTCGTAAGCCGGATCTTCTTGCAGCGTCTCCGCATAAGGCCGGTCCGTGGAGCCTTCGAGCAGCCTCATCAGCTCCGCAAGCTCCTCTCCGCGGATCTCGCGCACATCGCCCGGCTTCATGTTCCCGAGCGTGATATTCATGATCCGCACGCGCTTGAGCCAGCGCACTTCGCGGCCCAGCGCCTCGCACATCCGGCGGATCTGCCGGTTCAGCCCCTGATGCAGCACGATCCGGAACTTGAACGCGGTCAGCTGCTCTGCCTCGCAGGGCAGGGTCACCGTATCCAGGATGGGGACGCCTTCCCGCATCTTTTCCAGGAACTCCTCCCGCACCGGCCGGTCTGTCCGTACGATGTACTCTTTCTCATGGGCATT
The DNA here is from genome assembly GCA_902766845.1 of uncultured Lachnospiraceae bacterium. Taxonomy (GTDB): domain Bacteria; phylum Bacillota; class Clostridia; order Lachnospirales; family Lachnospiraceae; genus RUG11204. The sequence continues at coordinate 1,596 of CACXFD010000215.1, forward strand.
GCCCGCCCGCAGGATCTTGTTGACGAGGCTCCCCTGGTTCGTCATCAGGAGCAGGCCTTCCGACTGCTTGTCCAGCCGCCCGACCGGGAAGATCCGCATCGGGTATTTCAGATAGTCGATGATATTGTCCGGATCCGAACGGGCCGTCGTGCAGACGATCCCCCTCGGTTTATAAACGGCCAGCAGGACCGGACGGCTCGCCTTCAGGACGATCTTCCCGTCCACGAGGATCCGGGCCCCGTCCGCGACCTTCTGTCCGACGGAGGCCGGCTGACCGTCCACGGTGACTCTTCCGTCTTCGATCAGCCGGTCCGCTTCCCGCCGCGAACAGACGCCGGATTCACTTAAAAACTTGTTCAGCCGGATCTCGTACATGCGGCTCCTTTCCGATCTTTCTGCGCGCTGCCGGACATCTGCCCGCACGGCGCCGTCATCCTCTTACGATAAAACGATCCCGCTCCCGATCAATGGTGGAACAGACGGATCCCCGTGAAGCACATCACGAGGCCGTGCGCGTTTGCCGCCTCGATGACCAGATCGTCACGGACGGAGCCGCCGGGCTGCGCCACATAGCAGACGCCGCTGCGCACCGCGCGCTCGATGTTGTCCCCGAACGGGAAGAACGCGTCCGAGCCGAGCGATACGCCGGTATTCTTCGCGAGCCAGGCTTTTTTCTCCTCCGCGGTCAGCGGATCCGGCCGGCGCGTGAACGTGCGCTCCCAGACATCCTTGCCGATCACGTCTTCCGGGGTGTCTCCCATGTAGACGTCGATCGCGTTGTCGCGGTCCGCGCGGCCGAGGCCCTCACGG
>CACXFD010000216.1 GCA_902766845.1 uncultured Lachnospiraceae bacterium
CACACTCGTTTTCTCAAGCGGAATCTCTCCCTCGTTTGTCCTTTACGGCGTATTCCCCAGATCCGTCTGCCCTTCGGACGGAGCTTCCGGGGTGCCCTCGGATCCTCCCTCGGAAGGAGCTTCACTCCCGGCCGGCTGCGTCGCGTCCGAGGACGGCTGCGTCGCGGGCTCTTCGGATGACGGCTCGGTAGCCGGTTCCTCGGACGACGGCTGCGTGGCCGGTTCTTCTGAGGAAGGCTCGGTCGCAGGGGAGGTCGACGGCTCCGTGGACGGCTGCGTGGACGGTTCGGTCGGCGGTTCGGTGGAAGGCTGCGTCGGATCCGTCGAAGACCCGCTTTCCTTCGTAAACGTGACCGAAGCGATATACTGGTCCTTGTATGTGATGAACCCGGTCTTGCCCTGGTAGATCACGCGGTACCAGCCGGTCTCCCGGCACAGTCCGGTCACCTTCAGCGTGGTACCGCCCGGGATGATGAACAGGCTCACGCCGGACACGTCCGGAAGCGAACGGATATTGACGTTCAGGTCTTTGGTCGTCAGACTTCCGGTGCCGCGATAGATCAGGTACTCTCCGACCCGGTCCATGCCGGCCGGCAGCGCGTCCTGGCCCACCAGTTTCACGGTCACGCTGCCGCAGTCAAAGGACGCTATCGGCTTGCCGAGCACGGCGCTCCGGTGCGAGCTCTCCATCAGGACATAGCCCTCAGGGGCGCCGGTCGCGGTCACGTCATAGCTGTCCAGACGGATCTCGGAAAAATGCGCCACGCCGTCTTCTCCGGTCACGGCCGTATAATCCAGCGTACCGTCCAGCGTGATGGTCACGCCGGCCAGCGGCTTGCCGGCCTCGTCCACCGCGGAAGCAGTCACCCGGTCCACACGGCTGGCCGACGCGGACGAATTCCCCGCAGGCCAGTACGCGATGTTCATGTCCACATCGCCGTTGATGCCGGGCACGCGGCCCATGCTGGTATACTGCCACATATCATAGTGACCGGTGTAATTGCTGGGTTTGCCGCCCTCGGTGTAATGCGCCATCCAGACGCGGCAGCCCGTGCTGCTGACGATGCGGGACGTCTCCCAGTTATTGGTCAGGCCGTTTTTGGACGCGTACATCATCGGCGTATAGCCGGCCTTTTTGATCTCATTCAGATACGCGATCGCGAAGTCCGACCGTTCGGATTTGGTCACGTCCTTGATGCGGTTCTCCCCGAGGCCTTCGTAGTCAAAGACCACCGGGAAGGAGATGTGATAATCCTTGAGGACACTGATGACCCACTGGGCCTCCTGGCGCGCTTCCGCCACGCTGATGGCCTGCGAGTAGAAGTAGATGCCCACCGGCAGTCCCGCGTTCAGGGCGCCGGAGATGTTCTGGCGGAAATACGGATCCATCACGATGCCTCCCGTGGAATTACCGCGGTATCCGCATCGGATCATCACGAACTCCACGCCGCTCTGCGCGACCTGCGTCCAGTTGATGTCCCGGTTCCATTTGGACACGTCGATGCCGTAGCTGAGCTTCTTTTCCGAAGGCTCGGGCTGGGGCGCGGGTTCATCCGGCTGCGAGGGCGCGGGCGCCGGTTCCGGTTCCTGCGACTTCTTGACGTCCTCGATGGTCAGGACGTCCGCGTGGCCCTTGCCGGAATCCTTCTCAGACTTCTTCTGGTCTTCTTTATCGTCCATCTTGGCGACGACGACCTCGGGAACTTCCAGCTCCTCTTCTTCGGTCTCCATCCCCGCGAACCGTTCCCCGTTCAGGAACAGTCCCGCGTACAGATCCTTATGGAACGCCAGATAACGAAGCGGATCCCGCGTCACCGATGCCTGATACGGCTCCGGCTTCCCGTTCCCGAGCGGCTCCGGCTGCTCCTGCATCAGGGCCGTTTCGGACTCTGCCTGCGCGGACACGGTCCCTTCCGTCTCCGGCTGAGGCGCAAGGCTCCGAACTCCGGTCCCGCGGGTCTGCACCGCCGTGATCAGGGCGATGACCAGGACCCCGCACAGGATCCCTCCCACGGCGCTCATCACGGTGCCGCGATATCGATTCCACCAGTTCTTCACGATCTATCCTCCTTGGCCCATGACGGCCGGCAGGCCGCCGCAGGGCTGAGACAGCCTGCCGGAGTACCGGGCAGGCACATGACCCCATAATCTATAATATTGTAATGAATACCGGTGGAATTGTCAAGTTTTGCCCCGTCCCGGCCGGGCCGAAACCTGTGTCCGGGCCGGATCCGGCAAAGCGCACGATCCCGTCTTTCATGCACAGCAAAAGACCGGCCGGATCACTCTCCGGCCGGTCTCTGAAACACGCGGTCAGACCCGCTTACACAAACTCGGGATAGAAAGCCCGGATATACTCCTGCACATCCTGCGCGGTCCCGCGGAATGCGCCGGGCGTCTCCATCTTCAGCGATACGCAGGCCGTCGCGAACAGCAGGGATTCCGCCACGCTGTGGCCGGTCATGCGCATGCCCAGATACGAACCGAACGTGGTGTCGCCGCGGCCGGTGCGTCCGGAAAGATTGCGGGCCCGGACCGGACAGGTATAGATCTGCTGTCCGTCAAAGACCAGCATTTCGGAGTTGTGCGAGATCATGATCTCCTTGGCGCCCCAGTCATAGAGCCGGCGCGCCGCGTCGGCACGGTCCGTCAGCCCGGTCAGGATCTCCGCTTCCGCGGCATCGGTCTTGAGCACATCCATGTACGGCAGGTAGGTACGCTTCTCGGGCCAGTCATGGAACACGAGCTTTCCGCCCTCGCTGTAGCGCAGGAATCCCTGCGCGTCCGCGGACAGCAGGCCCTTCGTGTGCAGCGCCTCCAGCAGTTCGTTCGGGAAGTCCCCGTTCAGCAGGCCGGCCAGATGGCACAGCTTATACGGCACGTCCGGCACCTGGTCGGGACGCAGCGCGTCCGAACGGACCGGATTGGTGGAGTTGCGGCGCTCGCGGTCTGCCGTGAAGTACTCGTTGCGCATCAGCGTGGTGTGATCCGCGGGAATCAGGGCAAGATCCTCTTTCGGGAGCGTGAACGTCTCCAGGATGTCCGTATCCTCCGGCGCGATCTTCACGCCCGCAAACACATGGGCGCCGGACGCGGCCGCAGCGGGCGCACAGAATGTGACCGCACCGCCGATGCTGCGGTCCACCTCGCCGGTGTAATCGATATTCTCATCCCGGGTAGCCGGGCCCAGAATCATCAGGTCATACTGTTTCATGTCTGTTTCCTTTCCGGCAGATCGAGCTGGCATGAAGGCCGGACTGCACATTTGCTTATTTCGTGTCGCTGTAGCGGAACGTGTGGACCGCGGGGTCCGAAGAGATGTACAGGGCGATATCGTCCTGCAGATCCGCGGACGGGATCCGGACCTGCAGCTCGTAATCCACCTCGCCCTCTTCGCGGGTGATGTTGGATTCGATCACGACCACCTTCCATTCATTCAGGTGGTCCTGCAGGCGCTGGATGGCCTGCGGATCATCGTCCAGCACGATCTCCATCTCGCCTCCGGAGTACTTGTCGTTTCCGATCGCGAAGCGGTGCATGAACCACTGGAGCAGCACGATGAAGACCGACGCGAACAGGCCGATGCCGTACATGCCGGCCCCGATGGCCATGCCGATCCCGGCCACGCCCCAGATCCCGGCCGCGGTCGTCAGTCCCTTGGTAGACATGTGGCGGTCGCGGTAGATCACGCCCACACCGAGGAAGCTGATGCCGCTGACGATCTGCGCCGCGATACGCGCGGCGTCGATCCCCTTTCCGCCCGTGAACGCGAGGCCGGTGGGACCGGTCGTCACATCCGCAAAGCCGTACTTGGAGATGATCATCAGGACGGCGGCCGTGCACGCGACCACGCAGTGGGTGCGGACGCCGGCGTCCTTGAAGCGCCGGGACC
>CACXFD010000217.1 GCA_902766845.1 uncultured Lachnospiraceae bacterium
GCCAGCTCCGGAAAGCCTTCCTCGTCCGCGGTCTTCGCGAACCCTTCATACATGTCCGTCCATTCGTAATTCTCCCCGTCCGCGGCCGCGGCCAGGTTCTGAGCGGTGTTTCCGAGCTCTCCGAGTTCCTTGAACCAGAGCTTGGCATGCTCCTTCTCATTCTCCGCGGTCTTCAGGAAGAGGGCCGCGATCTGCTCGTAGCCTTCCTTCTTGGCGGCGGAGGCAAAGTAGGTGTACTTGTTGCGGGCCTGCGATTCTCCGGCGAACGCGGCCTGCAGGTTCTTTTCCGTCTGCGTGCCGGCATATTTGTTTGCCATAAGACAGATCCTCCTTGTGCGGCGGGCCTTGTGCCCGCCGGAAATACGGTGCGGCGGGACTCCGGGTCCGCCGATGATACGGTACGGCGGGGGCCTTTTGCCCGCCTGAAAACAGTATACTATGGCGGGCCGCGTTCACGCAACGGGAAATGAGAAAGAATCGGAAGATTTCTTTACGTCTTCACGGTTCTATGTTATTCTAATACTGTCCGGGGAAGGAAAGAGCCGGGCAGAAAAGCAGGGGTGTAAACAAGAATCGATAAGAGGTGACCGTTATGTTATGGACCCGCTCACAGCTCAAGTGGCAGGCAAAGAACGCGTTCAAAAAGAATTACTGGCGCTGCGTGCTGGCGGCGCTGATCCTGGGACTGCTCGTGTACGGCGCAGGCGGCGCACGCCTGAACGTCGACGTGAAGAACGGACAGATGCTCCTGCCGGACCCCGAGCGCGCCGCGCGGATGATCCAGACGTTCCTGCAGCGCTTCGGAGGCTTCCTGGCGGCCGGGTCGTTCCTCGGGATCATCCTCGGGATCTTCGTGTTCAGCGTGCTCGAGGTCGGCGGATGCCGCTTCTTCATCGAGAACGGTTTCGGGCCGGTCTCGGTGGACCGGCTGCTGCACGGCTTCCGCAACGGGAATTACTGGAACATCGTCGCGACGCAGTTCTTCCGCGGCCTGTTCACGTTCCTGTGGAGCCTGCTGTTCATCATTCCCGGGATCGTCAAGGCTTACCAGTACCGCATGATCCCGTACCTGCTGGCGGATGATCCGAAGCTCACCCAGGATGCCGCGTTCGCGATCTCCAAAGAGATGATGACGGGGCAGAAATGGGACGCGTTCGTGCTGGACCTGTCCTTCATCGGATGGAACATCCTGTCCGCGGCATCTTTCGGCCTGGTGGGCCTGTTCTGGTCCAATCCTTATCAGCACGCGACCAACGCGGAGCTGTACAATGCACTGAAGACGGAATATTTCCGCCGCCGCGGGGCCTGAGGGCCGGATCCGGCGACGACAGTCATGCGGGCCGGCGACGGCTGACATGTCCGCCGGGCAGACCCGGCTGACGGCCCGGCCTGCCCGGGAAAGGAGAGACCTATGCCTGCTGTTTATGCACATTATTCATTCGGACGGGACGTGTTCCGGACGCTGCCGGAACCGGTGCGGCGCGCCGTCGGCCCGCATATCAACTATTTCCTGACCGGCCTGCAGGGCCCGGATATCCTGTTCTTTTATAAGTTTTATACCAAGGATCCGGTAAACCAGCGCGGCTATCAGATGCACCGCGAGACGTGCGCGCAGTTCGTGGAGGCCGGCCGCGCGGCCATGCAGGAAGCAGGGCTGGGGCGTGACAGCGCGCAGGCCGCGTACCTGTACGGATTCCTGTGCCATTTCATGCTCGATTCGTCCTGCCATCCGTATGTTTCGGAGATGATGGAGAAGCTGGACCGTCACCACATCTTCATCGAGAGCGAGTTCGAAAAGTACATGATGCGCCGGGACGGGCGCGAGCCGCTGTCCTTCCCGCTGGGTCAGCTCGTGCGCCGGCACAGCGTGCCGGGCGGGGACATCGCCCTGTTCTATCCGGGCATCGCGCCCGCGGACATCACGTCCGCCCAGAGCCAGATGGCCCTGGTCAAGGACGCCGTGACCTGCCCGCCGGACGCCGTCGGGAACACCAAGCGCGGCGCGTTCTTCGCGATCCTGAAGGCCGCGGGCCTCTATGACGAGTACTCCGACCAGTTCCTGATGCCCGAAGACGATCCGGTCTGCCATGAGAGCAGCGAAGGCCTGCACGAGAGGCTGCGCGGCGCCGTGATCCAGACCGCGGGCCTGATCACCTGGATGTTCGAGCATATCGAGGACGATGCGCCGCTGCCCGAGCGGATGGCGCGGGATTTTGAGTGAGGAAGAGTATTTCAGACAGGCAGAATGAGCTCCCGTGCGGGTCCGGCAGAAACGCCGGGAGCAGCACGGGGGCTTTAACAGTATTGCATATACGATGAAACTGTATAGTCAGGTTTCTTTTAACTGAATCTATATGTACTGAATATGTGAGTGGATCGTCAGGCGATTCTTATAGGGGATGGGTGCGTGACATAACAGGAGACGCTCATGAAAAAGCAAAAATGTGGTTTGGTACTTGTAATCGTATTGTTTGCCCTTTTCCTGACAGCGTGCAGCAACGGCGTTCATGTCGATTCTTTTCCTTCGGTTATGCAAATGGTCGTAGCCGGAGAGGCAAAAACCTTAGAACGGCTGAAAGACGGTAAGTTCACATGGAAAGAAATGGACCGAATCAGCCCGGAGAGCGCCTGGTTCGTGCCGACGGAAATCTGTCCGGAAAAAAGATACATGGTCTGGACATCGAAAGAAGAAGACATTGATGCTGCAGTGACCGTTTTTTTTGACGGGGAAGGCAAACCTTGGGACGTGCAGATTCGAATGCCTGCCCTTACGTCGAAGGAAGAGCTGGGGCTAAAACTGGACGTGTATACGCTCCCGACAAAAAAAGAAGGCTACGATTTTCTCGTGATTGAGCCAAAACTGGAAGACGACACACAGAAAGTCGACCATCTTTGGGTTACCGGTTTTGAAGGCGCTGCAGGGACGGCGGGTCTTCTGGAGTACAACAAGGTGAAGGGAGAATTCGGAGAGCCCGATGGACTGCCGGATCCCATCGATCCCATCGTAGTCCTGGCCATCAAAACGTCTGAGGAAGCATTTTGCCGGGAGCAGCTGCTCCGGCATCCGGCTCTGGTACAGATCGGCCGGCAGATCTATGCCGTGTCCGTCGAGGAAGAGCCGTAAGAGAGACGGCAGGATGTCTGCCGTTTTTCCCGAAACATGATTCGAAACAAGAGAAAGGCAGGCACGATCTTTCGGATCGTGTCTGCCTTTCTGTATGCTTATCCTATGCATCTTCCCGATGCTCCTGCTTTCCCGCCCTGCGGCAGAGCGCAGCCGCCGGCGCGTCACGCTTCTTCGAACGGGAACACATAATCCAGCCCGAACTTATCCCGCAGCTCCAGCAGCTCTTTCTGAATGGATTCGCCCACCGGGACGCCCTTGTCTTTGCGGTCCTGCCAGGCCAGCCATTCCTTTTCGCCGGCGGTGTAGATGCGGTCCTGTCCCGGGGCCTTCTCCGAGGCCCGCAGGCCCCGCAGGATCCCGCCGGCCGTTTTCCGGAAGGTCTCCAGGCCCATGAAGAATTCGGGGTTGATCACAAAGAAGAAGTGGCCCAGCCGGAACAGCCGGTTGGTGCCGTCCGGGTTCTTGCCGGACAGTTCCTTCATGTAGGGCCCGCCGGCCAGAGCCGAGGAGAGGATCTCCACGATGGTCGTGAAGCCGTACCCCTTATACCCGCCGGTCTCTTCCCCGAGGCCGCCGATGGACAGCAGGGCGCAGTTGCCGGCCCGCATGTCCTTCAGGATCCGGCCCGAATCGGTCATGGTCCCGCCGTCTTTGGTGACCACCAGTCCCGCCGGGGTCTCCTTGCCCATGCGCTCATAGAATTCGATCTTGCCGTTCTGGACGATGCTGGTCGCGCAGTCGAAATTGAACGGGAAGTCCTCGTCCGTGGGCATCGTGAAGGTCAGCGGATTGGTGCCCATCATGGGCTCCACGCCGAAGGTCGGAGCCACCGACGGCCGCGCGTTGGTGCCGGAGATACCGATCATGCCGGCCTTTTCCGCCATCGTGGTCCAGTAGCCCGCGATGCCGTAATGCGTCGAGTTCAGGATGGTCCCGCCGGCCATGCCGTACACCTTCGCCTTTTCGATCAGCCTTTCCATCATGCGGTGGCTGGCCACCATGCCCATGCCGTTATGGGCGTCCATGACCACGGTGGTGGGCGTTTCTTTCAGAATCTCCGTCTCGGTGACCGGCAGCAGCGTGCCGTTCTCGATGCGGTCCAGATAGATGGGCTTGAAACGGTTGCAGCCGTGGCTCTCGATGCCGCGGCGGTCGCTCTCCAGCAGCACGTCTGCGCAGATGACCGCGTCGTCATGCGGCACACCGTACCGTTCGAACACGTCGACCATGAAACGGTCCATCAGGTCCCACGGGACATAGGGACGGGTCTCTTTTTCCATAGGGTCACCTCCTGATCTACAGTATACCATACGGTTCAGATAAGTACACGGCTTGGAATCAAAAAAGTGGCCCGGCCGCGCGGGTGGGCACGGCCGGGCCGGAGGTGTACGGAGAGACACACGGAAACTATTTTACATAGCGCCGCAGCGCTTTGGTCAGGACCGTGGCCAGCGCGATCTTGGCCGCGTCGGGGATCAGAAACGGGATCACGCACCAGCCCAGCGCGGTGGACAGGCCCACCGGGCCGGAATTCTTCGCGTAGACGACCATGAACCAGGCTGTGCCAAAGGCGTAGCAGACCGCGAGGCCCAGCACCATGGACAGCACCAGGACCGGCACAGACGTTTTGGCGGGCTTCTCCAGGGCCCACATGATCAGGCCGATGAAGACGAACCCCAGCAGATATCCGCCGGTAGGGCCGAGCAGGGAGCCCAGACCGCCCTTGAAGCCGGCCAGGACCGGCACGCCGACGGCCGCCAGCAGCAGGTAGACGATCACGGACAGGGTGCCGCGTTTCCCGCCCAGCAGGCCGCAGGTCAGGAAGACCGCGAAGGTCTGCAGGGTGAACGGGACCTGCAGCGGGATGCTGATCCAGGAGCAGACCGCGATCAGGACCGCAAACAGGGCAATGTAGACGATATCGAGCGTATTCACGGCCGGGCGGGCCGCAGAAGGGGATGTTTCCATCACGGTGACTCCTTTGGAACGAACTGCGCTTTTGCGCGCAGGAGAGAGTATAGCACAGGACGGGCGGATTGTAAACCTCTTTTTAAAAAGTGGTTACAAACGGGGCCGGGCCGGCTGCGCGCCTTGCCAGACGCCGCGCCGGCGTGTATAATGAGGTCAGTCACCGTGCCCGCTGCCATGGAAGAGCCGGAGACCTGAAAAGGAGAGACCAGGATGTTTGGAAGAAGACCGGATGGAAGACGGGTCAAAAAGATCGACCCGGTCATGCGCATCACGCCCTATGTCATGCCGATGCGCTGTGACGCGCAGGTCCTGCTCAAGCACCGCGCGGACGAAGAGATCCTGACTTCGTTCATCCGGGACCGGAAGAAAGAGAAGGGAGAGCGGCTCTCCCGGATGCAGATCATCGTCGCGGCCTACGTCCGCGCGATCAGCCGGCACCCGGAGGTCAACCGCTTCATCATGAACAAGCAGCTGTTCGCGCGCAACAACTGCTCGGCCGCGTTCACCATTTTGAAGGATCCCGGGGATCCGGACAAGGGCGAGGCCGTCGTCAAGATCCGCTTCGACCTGACGGACACGGTCTATGACGTGCGTGACCGCATGGAGGCCGCCGTGGCGGCCAACCGCGGGGATCAGCCGGCCGGGTTCGTGGACAAGCTGCTGACCGGCCTGTTCGCGGTGCCGGGGCTGGCGACTGTCGTCGTCTCGCTGGTAAGGGTCCTGGACCGCTACGGGCTGGCGCCCGCGGTCCTGATGGAGGAGCTCCCGTTCTACGTGGGCATGTATATCACGAACACCGCGTCCATCGGCCTGCATGACGTGAACCACCATATCTACAACTGGGGGAACGTGGGACTGTTCCTGGGGATGGGCCTGACGGAAAAGGTCGCGGTCGTGGAAAACGGCGCGGCGCGCATGAAGAAGTTCCTGCCCATCGGCATCACCGCGGACGAGCGCGTCTGCTCGGGCGCGCATTACGCCCGGTTCTTCTCCGACATGAAGTTCTACCTGGAACACCCGGAGGTGCTGGAGACAGCGCCGGAAACGGTCCGCTTTGACGACGGCTGCCCGGGCGTCGAATACCACGAGCCCAAACTGACTACCTGAAAGGAGCCGGAACATGCGCACACTGCTGAAACAGGGATGGATCTATGACGGGACCGGCGCGGAGCCGTACGTGGGGGACGTGCTGCTCGAGGACGATGTGATCCTCGAGGTCGCCAAGCGGATCGATGCGGACGCGGACCGCGTGATCGACGTGACCGGGAAGCAGGTCTGCCCCGGCCTGATCGACGCGCATTCCCACAACGATTTCTTTTATGACCGCGAGGACGCTGAGAAGTTCTACCGGCCGTTCCTGCAGCAGGGCATCACCACGCAGATCACTGGCAACTGCAGCTTTTCGCCGTTCGGCGTCTCGCCGGACACCCCGTACCGGGAAAAGATCGGCGGGGGCCTGTTCGATACGCTGGCGCCCTGCAGCTTTGCCGAGTTCAAACAGCGCGCCGAGGGGCGGCTCTACGTCAACCTGGTGCCGCTGATCGGCCAGGGATCGGTGCGCGCGGGCATCGCCGGCTATGATCCCACGCCGTTTACGCCGAAGCAGATCGAAGAGGAGCTCTCGCACGTGCGCGAGGCCATGGAGGGCGGCGCCTTCGGCGGGTCCTTCGGCTTCATGTATGAGCCGGACCGCTACGCCAAGGAGGACGAGATCATCGCCTTCGCGAAGGAGATCGCGAAGTATGACGGCATCGTGACCATCCATCCGCGCGCCTGCTCGATCGTCAGCGCGGACTATCCGCTGCTGACCAAAAAGTCCCATCTGGAGATGGGACTGGACGAGGCCGTGGACATCATGAAGAAAGCCGGCTGCCGCCTTGAATACAGCCA
>CACXFD010000218.1 GCA_902766845.1 uncultured Lachnospiraceae bacterium
ATGATCGCCGAGGTGATCATGGAGATGATCGTGCCGCTTCTGATGGCGTCGATCATCGACGACGGCGTCATGAAAGGGGATATGGGGCATATCCTGCGCGTGGGCAGCCTGATGCTGTGCGCCGCGGTGCTCGGGCTCTTCTTCGGCATCGGGGGAGGCTTTTTCGGCGCGCGCGCGAGCACCGGCTTTGCGAAGAACCTGCGCAAGGCCATGTTCGGGAACATCCAGACGTTCTCGTTCAGCAACATCGATAAGTTCTCGACGTCGGGCCTGGTCACGCGCCTGACGACGGACGTCACGAACCTGCAGAACACCTACCAGATGATGCTGCGCATGATGTTCCGCGCCCCGGTCAGCCTGATCGTCGCGATGTTCATGTCGTTCCGCATCAGCCGCCGGCTCTCGCTGATCTATCTGTGCGCCGTCATCCTGCTGGCCATCTTCCTGGGCGTCATGATGTCGCATGCCGCCCGGTATTTCCGGGCCGTGTTCCGCAAATATGACGACCTGAACGAGAGCGTGCAGGAGAACGTCAGCGGGATCCGCGTCGTGAAGGCCTACGTGCGCGAGGAGTATGAAAAGAACCGCTTTGACCGCGCCTGCATCAACATCTATGACATGTTCGTGCGCGCGGAAAAGGTCGTCACGCTGAACGGGCCCGTCATGCAGTTCGCGATCTACGGCTGCATCCTGCTGATCAGCTGGTTCGGCGCGCATTTCATCGTGGCCGGGGACCTGACCACCGGGAACCTGACGAGCCTTCTGACCTACTGCATGAACATCCTGATGAACCTGATGATGCTCTCGATGATCTTCGTGATGCTGACGATGTCGGCCGCGAGCGGAGAGCGTGTGGCCGCGGTCATCAATGAAGAGGCGACGCTGAAGGATCCGGCCGATCCGGTCATGGAGGTGCCGGACGGCAGCATCGAATTCGACCATGTGGAATTCCGCTATAAGGAGGATTCGCCGGAGCCGGTCCTGCGGGACGTGAACCTTAAGATCGAGGCGGGCCAGACCATCGGGATCATCGGAGCGACCGGCTCCGCCAAGACCTCGCTCGTGAGCCTGATCAGCCGGCTGTATGACGTGTCGGCCGGTTCCGTGAAGGTCGGCGGGATCGACGTGCGCGCATATGACATGGAAGTCCTGCGCAACAACGTCTCCGTGGTGCTGCAGAAGAACGTGCTGTTCTCGGGCACCATTCTGGAGAACCTGCGCTGGGGCGACCCGGACGCCACCGAAGAGGAATGCGTGCACGCCTGCGAGCTGGCCTGTGCCGACGAATTCATCCGGAGCTTCCCGGACGGCTATCAGACGCAGCTGACGCAGGGCGGCACCAACGTGTCCGGCGGGCAGAAGCAGCGCCTGTGCATCGCGCGCGCCCTGCTCAAGAAGCCGAAGATCCTGATCCTGGACGATTCGACGTCGGCCGTGGATACGGCCACGGACGCGAAGATCCGCCGTGCCTTTGCCGAGGAGATCCCCGGCACCACGAAGCTGATCATCTCGCAGCGCGTGTCCAGCCTGCACGGCGCGGACAAGATCATCGTCATGGACAACGGCCGCATCAGCGGCTTCGATACCGAAGAACACCTGCTGGAAAGCAATGAGATCTACCGCGAGACCTACGAGGCGCAGACCTCGGGCGGCGGAGATTTCGACGAGAAGGGAGGTGAGCTGTAATGGCTGCTCCCCGCGGAAACGCGCGCACGATGCCGCGTCCCAAGCTGGAGAACCCCGGAGCCCTGCTCCGCCGGGTCTTCCATTACGTGTTCCGTGACTATGCCGTCCATGTGATCGTCGTGCTCGCCTGCATCGTGATCAGCGTGCTCGCGAACGTGCAGGGGACGCTGTTCACGCGGACCCTGATCGACGAATACATCCTGCCGATGATCGGGCAGAGCGCGCCGGATTACGGCCCGCTGGCCCGCGCGATCCTGCGCGTGGCAGGCTTCTATCTGGTCGGGATCGCCGCGAACTTCACGTATCAGCGCCTGATGATCTATGTCACGCAGGGCACGATGATGAAGATCCGCCAGGAACTGTTCGACCATATGCAGGACCTGCCGATCTCGTACTTTGACCGGAACGCGCACGGCGATATCATGTCGATCTACACGAACGATATCGATACGCTGCGCCAGATGATCTCGCAGAGCCTGCCGCAGTTCTTCAACAGCGCGATCACGGTCGTGACGGTCTTTGCGAGCATGCTGAGCCTGTGCGCTCCGCTGACGCTCGTGACGCTCCTGATGGCCGCCCTGATGCTGTTTGGGACCGGCAAGGCCGCCGGCATCTCGAGCCGGTTCTTCGTGGCGCAGCAGCGTTCGCTCGGCGCCGTGAACGGCTACATCGAGGAGATGATGGAGGGCCAGCGTGTCGTCAAGGTGTTCTGCCACGAGCAGGAGAGCATCGAGACGTTCGACCGCCTGAACGAGGAACTTTGCGAGAACGCCTACAGCGCCAACAAGTTCGCGAACATCATCGGACCGATCAATGCCCAGCTCGGGAACGTATCATACGTGCTCGTGGCCATCGTGGGCGGGATCATCGCCCTGAACGGACTGTTCGGCTTCACCCTCGGCGGCCTGGTCAGCTACCTGACCTTCAACCGGAGCTTCATCATGCCGATCAACCAGATCAGCACGCAGTTCAATTCGATCATCATGGCTCTGGCCGGCGCGGACCGCATCTTCAAGCTGCTCGATGAGCCGGCGGAGGCGGATGACGGCTACGTCTCGCTCGTGAACGTGAAAGAAGAGAACGGCGTCCTTACGGAAACGCCGGAGCGGACCGGACGCTGGGCCTGGAAGCACATCCATCAGGCGGACGGGAGCGTGGATCTGGTGCCGCTGCGGGGCGCGGTGGTCTTTGACGGCGTGGACTTCGGCTACGTGCCGGAGAAGACGGTCCTGCACGATATCCGGCTCTTTGCCGAGCCCGGCCAGAAGATCGCGTTCGTCGGGTCGACCGGCGCCGGCAAGACCACGATCACGAACCTGATCAACCGCTTCTACGATATCCAGGACGGCAAGATCCGGTACGACGGCATCAACGTCAACAAGATCAAAAAAGGCGACCTGCGCCGCTCCCTCGGGATGGTGCTGCAGGAAACGAACCTGTTTACGAATACGGTCATGGAGAACATCCGGTACGGCCGGCTGGACGCGACGGATGAGGAAGTCATCGAAGCGGCCAAACTCGCGAACGCGGACGGCTTCATCCGGCGCCTGCCGGACGGATATCAGACCATGCTGACGCACAACGGCGCCTCGCTGAGCCAGGGCCAGCGCCAGCTCCTCGCGATCGCGCGGGCCGCGGTCGCCGACCCGCCGGTACTGATCCTGGACGAGGCCACGAGCTCGATCGATACGCGCACCGAGCGTCTGGTGCAGGACGGCATGGACAAGCTGATGCACGGACGCACGACGTTCGTGATCGCGCATCGTCTGTCCACGGTCCGGAACGCCGACTGCATCATGGTCCTGGAGCAGGGCCGGATCATCGAACGCGGCACGCACGATGAACTGATCGCCCAGAAGGGCAAGTACTATCAGCTGTATACCGGCAGCTCCGGGCTGGAGTGACCGGGAAGCGGCAGGAGGAACGGACATGAAACGAAACGAGTCCACGCGTCCGGCCATACGTCCGGTCATAAGGCTGTGGATGCTGACGGCGCTGCTTTGCCTGCTGCTTGGCGCCTGCGGCAGCGCCGAGCCGGAGAGCGTGCCCGGTACGCAGGCGGACACGGAACAGGCCGGCACGGTGCCTTCGGAAACGACACCGGCAGAGCCGGGCGGCAGCGAGACCGGCACGGACGCCTCACAGGAGACTTCCTCGCAGACGGTTACGCCCGGGAATACGGCGGCCCTCCCGCTGCCGGAGGAAGCCAAAGCCTTCTTTGAGATGCTTCCGCTGATCGATGAAGGAGAGTATACGCTCGGGACCGGTGTCTGGCTGGACCGGATCGGACCGGACGGAAGCGTGACCGCATCGGAGACGCAGGCCCTGTTTCCGGTCTTTCAGAACGGGAACCTGTACATCGCTTTCGTGCTGGACCTGGGCGACCGGGAAGAAAAGAGCCTGTCGGACAGCGTGATCACGGATGGGAAGGCGCTTTCCTGGCTCTCGGACCGGCCGGACGATGAATTCCGCCTCGTGAGCGTGCAGTACGCGGTGGCCGGGATCGACGGAGAGGAAACGGAGATCTTATACGGGCCGGAGCCGGAGGCGATGACCGGACCGGAAGAGGAAGCCTGGCGCCGTCTGCAGGAGGCGCAGCCCGCGGCCAATCCATTGGGAGGAGAAGAGATCATGAAACGCGTCGTACAGGCCGGGGAAGGCATCGTTCCGGATCCGGACAGCGGGAACCGCTACAGCAGCCGGACGCTGATCGTCCGCTTCACGCCCGGAGACAAAGAAGAGAAGATCCGTATGTTTGAAGAATTCTGCGGCGGAAAACTGGTTTATGATATGAAGCTTTCGGATATCCAGGTCTTTTCGTTCGAAGCCAAAAACATCAAGCAGCTCCGGGCCCTTCAGAAAAAAGCCATGGAGCTGGATTATGTCGAGTACGCGGAACTGGACAGCGTGAACGAGCTGCACTGACGCGCCGGACCGGCGCAGCGGGACCGGCTGCACCGGACGACGCGGAATGACCGGCATCGGATCACGCGGAATGACCGGCACCGGGCCGGCTGCATATGAAATAAGTCATGAGAAGAGCAGGCTCTGTCCCTCGGGGACGGAGCCTGTTTTTGTGATAGACAGTATAACCTCAGAGAATAGCGCCGATTCGATCTGCAATATCCGGATTTCTTGTATTTCCGACCGCATTTTGTTAGAATTATTTAAATCTTTAGTAAGAATCGGCCGGATATTATCGTAAACGGATCGCACGTGTTCCCAAACATGAGAAGACCGTCTGCGGTAAAAACAGGACCGGCCGGTCCAGAGGGGATACACTATGAGCAGAATGTGGAAAAAGCTGACTGCGATCCTGCTGGTCGTGATGATGCTTTCCTCCCATGCGGTCACCGCGCTGGCGGCCGGCCCGGAAGGAATGCCTTCACCCGCGCCCGCAGAGAGCGTACAGGGAAGCGGCGCCGAAGAAGCGGCCGTTGAAACGGTCCTGCCTTCGGTCGAGATCGATCCGCTGTCGATCCCGGTGCACCGCCTCGGCGAGGACCTTCCGCTTCCGGCCGTCGAAGACGAAACGGATGCGGCGGATGCGCTCGAGCCGGAGTATGCGCCGGACGACATCGTCCGTGTGACCATCGTGCTGGAGAAGCCTTCGGCACTGGACGCGGGCTATGACATGCGCGGCATCGGCAGCAACCGGGCGGCGTCTTCGTACCGGAAGTCGCTGAAGGCGAAGCAGAACAGCGTCGCGCAGAACATCGCGCGGGCGACCGGCTCGCGGGTCGACGTCAAGTGGAATCTGACGATGGCCGTCAACGCTTTTTCCGCGAACGTCCGCTTCGGTGACATCGAGACCATCCGGCAGATCGCCGGAGTGACGGACGTCATCATCGAGAACCGCTATGAAGCCATGGCCGGTTCCGTGGTCACGCCGAACACGGCGAATACGTCCGAAGGCATGGTCGGCGCGGTCGACGCCTGGACGGACGGCTTTACCGGCGCGGGCAGCCGGATCGCGATCATCGATACCGGTCTGGACGATACGCACCAGTCGTTCGATCCCGAAGCCTTCGAATACGCGCTGAGCCTTCTGGACGAGCAGCCTGAGCTGATGACGCAGGAGACCTGGTCCGGACTGCAGCTGAACGCAGCCAGCCCGAAGTATATCAATTCTAAGGTCCCGTTCGCCTACAACTATGTGGACGGCAACCAGAATACGAACCACCTGAACGATACCCAGGAAGAGCACGGATCGCATGTGGCCGGCATCGCCGCTGCCAACCGCTATATCAAGAAAGGCGAGGATTTCGTCGACGCGATCGATGAAACGTGCGCGGTCGGCATGGCGCCCGACGCGCAGCTGATCATCATGAAGGTCTTCGGCGCGGGCGGCGGCGCGTATGATTCCGATTACATGGCGGCCATCGAAGACGCGATCGCGCTGGACTGCGACGCGGTCAACCTGTCGCTGGGTTCTTCCGCACCGGGCTTTACGTATACGCTCGGCTATCAGACGACCATGAACAAGATCATGGACGCGGCCCAGAACGAGGGGCTCGTGGTCACGATCTCGGCCGGCAACAACGGCGCGTTCACGGACAACACCTGGGATGACCTGTATCTGGGCGACGTGAGCCAGCACACCGGCGGCTCTCCGGGGACCTACCTGTCCAGCCTCGGCGTGGCCTCGGCGGACAACATCGGCGTGACCGGTGCTCCGATCGTGTTCAACGGCAGCCAGAAGGTCTATTATACGCCGGGTTCCGGCACCGCGGACATGAAGACCGCGGCCGGCACCTATGAATATGTTTATATCGATTCGACCGGTACGGCGGAAGAGTACGCGGCCGCGGAGAAAGCGGTCGGTCTGGCCGGCAAGGTCGTGATCGTCAACCGCGGCCAATCTACGTTCGCGGAGAAAGGCAGCAACGCGGTCCCGTACGGCCCGGTGGCCGTCCTGATCGCGAACAACCAGTTCGGGACCATCTCGATGGCCCTGGACGGCTTTACGGGCACCTTCCCGATGGCGTCGATCACGCAGGCGGAGGCGCAGGCCATCAAGGAAGCCTCCCAGAGCACGGACGCGGCCGGCCTGGCCATCTACACCGGCAGCGTGGAGATCACCGATGAGATCATACACGAGATCGAAGACGTGCGTGACGATGCGAAGATCTCTTCGTTCAGTTCCTGGGGCGTGCCCGGATCTCTGGTCATGAAGCCCGAGATCACGGCCCCCGGCGGCAGCATCTATTCGGTCTTCGGCACGAACCAGTCGCAGAAGGGCGGCATCAAGGGCGGCTCCGACCAGTATGAACTGATGTCCGGCACCTCGATGGCCGCGCCGCACGTGGCCGGCCTGACCGCGCTGCTCGCGCAGAAGATGCGCGCCTATCCGGTCGCCGATCTCAACGCCGAGCTCGCGGAGAATTATTCCACCCGCGCGATCATGCAGTCCCTGATGATGTCGACGGCGACCCCGATGAAGAACGGCGGCAGCTATTATCCGATCATGCAGCAGGGTGCCGGCCTGATCGACATCTCCCGTGCGATCCGGTCCTCTTCGGTCGTGATGATGGAGGGCGACTATTCGTCCGAGATGCTGTCCGGCCTGACCGGCTCCGCGCAGGACGGCAAGGTCAAGGCGGAATTCGGAGACGATCCGGACCGCAAAGGCCAGTACGCCTATTCGTTCACGCTGTACAACCTCGCGGACGAGCCGCTGGCCTTCTCGCTGGATACCGACCTGTTCACGCAGGATATCGAAGACTACTACGGCATGCAGTACCTGAGCCGGGACACCACGTCCCTGCCCGCGAGCGTGCAGTATATCTATGACCGCGAAACGCCGACGGCCCACGACGTGGACCAGGACGGCGACACGGATGAAGACGACGCGCAGGCGATCCTCGATTACCTGACCGGCGCGGTCTCCGGGGATGACCTGGACCTGCCGGCCGGCGAGCTGGACGAGGATGACCGCCTGACCACGAACGACGCCTACCTGCTCCTGAAGTTCACGGAGACGGATCCGGACGGCCTGATCGTGCCGGCCCACGGGTCCAAGAAGGTCACGGTCGTGATCCAGCTGACCGGTTCGATGGAAGAGTATCCGACCGGCGCGTATGTGGAAGGCTACACCACCGCCGCCTGCACGACCGTGGACCGGGAAGGCGTTCAGTACGATGACGAGCATTCGATCCCGCTGCTCGGCTTCTACGGCGACTGGACCGAACCGTCGATGTTCGACAACACCTCCTACACCGACATGTATTACGTGCCGGAGGAAGAGCAGAAGTATCCGTATACGCAGAACTTCGCGACCAACTTCATGAGCGTCAAGACCGGCGGCGCCATGCAGCCGTTTATCGGAAACCCGTACGCGGTCGAAGACGAGTTCCCGGAGGACCGCCTGGCCATCAGCAGCCAGACGCTGATCGGTTCGATCTATTACAACCTGCTGCGTTCGGCCGGTACGACCGGCTTTGCGGTCAGCAGGCTGGACGAGGACGGCGCGCCGACCGTGGCATTTTCCAAACTCGTCGATTACAATGTGACGGGCCCTTGGTATTACGAGAACGAGGGCACCTGGCAGGCGACCGGCACCAAGTTCTATTCGGTGAACAAGACGCCGGCCCAGTTCGGGTTTGAGGAAGACGACCGGTTCCGGATCGGCTTCTACGCCTTCCCCGAATACACCAATATGCTCGTCAGCTATCTTCTCGGACTGGAGCTGACCGACGCGTATGCCGGGATCACGATGAACGCCTACGAGAGCTACGGGCTCTTTGATACGGTCATCGAAGCGGGGATCGCGGGCCGCGGTGCCTGGATCGGCTATGACCTGACCGTGGACGATACGGTCCCGGTGATCGGGGAAGCGGTCCTGAACGGC
>CACXFD010000219.1 GCA_902766845.1 uncultured Lachnospiraceae bacterium
CGCGCGCGGCCGCGGAGCCGGTCCTTGCGGAGGCACTGCGGATCGGCGCGGACCGTGCCTTCCTGCTGAGCGATCCGGCCTTTGCGGGGTCGGACACGTATGCCACGTCCCGTATCCTGGCATCCGCCCTCCGGACGACCGGTCCCTATGACCTGATCTTATGCGGAGACCGGGCCGTGGACGGAGAGACCGCGCAGGTCCCGGCAGAACTGTCAGTCTGGCTGGACTGTCCGCTGGTCTGCCATGCGGAAGAGATCTTCTTGTCGGAAGACCGGATCGGCTGCGTCTGTTCGGCCGGGACAGAAGAGCGCCGGAGAACGGCGCCGCTTCCGGCTGTGGTGTCCGTGACCTGCGGCATGCGAGGGATCGAGCATCCCCTGCTTCCGTCGCTCCGTTCGATCCGGGCCGCGCGGTCAAAGCGCATCGAGATCCTGGACCGTGGCCGGATCGGCCTTTCGGCGCAGGTCTGCGGGACGGCCGGCTCACCGACACGCGTGATCCGCACCGAAGCGGTCCGCGGGACCCGCGTATGCCGCCGGACGCGGGACGTGCGGGAAGGAATCGAAGAGCTGCTCGATATGCTCAAAAAGCCGGTCATCCGCACTGACGAGACCGCCGAAGCCGCCTATGATCCGTGCGGCGATGTCTGGGTCGTCTGCCGTCTGCAGAAAGAATCGGACCGGATCAATGCGCCGTCGGAGGAGCTCCTGGAGAGGACCCTCTGCCTGCTCGGCACGCAGCGCCGGGGCAGGATCCGCCCGGTCCTGATGGCGCCGGACAGTGTCTGCGCCCCGCACGGGTGGACAGACATGCTGCATATCCGCGCGGAACGGGACGCGGCGCCGGATGAGCTGGGCCGCCTGCTGGCGGACGCGGCGCGTGCGGCCGGACCCGGCATGATCCTGGCGCCCGCGAACGGCGCGGGACGGAGCTTCATGCCCGCCGCGGCCTGCCGGCTGGGGACGGGCCTGACGGCCGACTGCACGGACCTTTCGATCCTGCCGGACGGACGGCTCGAGCAGATCCGGCCGGCTTTCGGTGGGTCGCTGATCGCGCATATCGTGACGTCGTCCCTTCCGCAGATGGCTACGGTCCGGGTCCTGAGCCCGAAAGCGCCGGATGAACGGATCCTCGTCGTCGGAGGACTCGGGATGGGCTCGAAAGAGAATTTTCAGAAACTGTATCGGATCGCCGAAAAGCTCGGCGCCGGCGTCGGGGCGACGCGAGCCGCGGTCAACGCGGGCTATGCGCCGTACCGGCTGCAGATCGGCCAGTCGGGCCGGACCGTCGCGCCGGATCTGTATCTGGCGGTCGGCGTCTCGGGCGCCGTGCAGCATCTGGCCGGATTTCGCCGCGCCGGCCGCGTCGCGGCAGTCAATCCGGACCGCCGCGCGCCGATCTTTGATCACGCGGACCTCGGCATCGAAGCGACCTGGCAGGATCTTATCGGCGCGCTGTCGGACGTGCTGTGACATATCGTTAATAAGCCGCCGGATGGCATGTGCCAGGCGTGCACAAAGAGAAGTGTGCGCGCCGGGGGGGGGCAGGTCATCGGATGAAATGGATAATCATTTATGGGGAAAACTGCCCGGAGAAGGGGCAGACCAAATAGGAGGAGGTAACGCCATGAGAACCGAACCGCTTTGTTATGAGGACATGACACTGGACGAGGCCGCGCACATCGCCGCGACCCGCGGCATCATCCTGGTGCCCTGCGCCACCACCGAAGGCCACGGCAATCACCTGCCGCTGAGCACGGACACGCTGATCGCGGAATACATCTGCGGGGAACTGTCCAAGCGCACCGGCCTTCCGACCCTGTCGCATACGCCGATCCGCATGGGCTGCTCACCGGCGTTCCATTGGGATATCCACGGCAATCCGATCGCCGGGACGCTGGCGATCCGCCACATGACGATGCAGAACCTGATCTCCGATATGTGCCGCGGACTGTGGGCCATCGGCTTCCGCAAGATCATCATGGTCCAGTGCCACGGTCAGGAATGGAATTTCCAGACGATCGCGCACGAAGTATCGCTCGAGCTGCGCCGGGAAGGGATCAACCTGTTCATCGTCGGTTCGACGTACTGGGAGCTGTGCCGCAAGGAGATCGAAGAGAACATCACGGAGCCGTTCTGGCATGCCGATGAATGGGAGACCAGCGCGATCCTGCATATTCGCCCCGATCTGGTCAAGATGGAGAAGGCCGAAGGCCTGAACCGGACCGTGCATTTTGATAAGAGCATCATGAAGCGTTCGGTCTGCATGGACGAATCCGACGCGTTCGCGGTACAGGATGTGGCGTCCTGGGTCAACATTCCGCAGCCGATGGAGCTGCACGCCGGCGGCGTGGGCACGATCGAAGGCATCCGGAGCGCGACTGCGGAGAAGGGCCGCGTCTGCCTTGAGGCGGCGATCAACAACTATCTGAAGCTGCTGCGCGATCTGGAGCAGTATTATGCGCCGGGTGAAGTGCCGGGCATCGATGTGACGGACCGCGCACCCGAACCCCGCTTCCGCGTGGAGTATTGATATGCCTGCCTATTCGGTCGGAATCGATCTGGGCTCCAGCGGCGTCAAGGTGACGCTGCTGGATGAGTGCGGCCGTATCACCGGTCCGTATTCCTGTGAACTCATGACATATTGTCCCGCGCCGGGGCAGGTCGAGCAGGACCCGCGGGAGTGGGTCGAAGCGGTGAAGGATGTCCTGCGCCGCGCATTTACCGAATCCGGCATCGCTCCGTCGCAGACAGCGTGCCTGACGCTTGACGCGGCGACGCACACGACCGTGCTGCTGGACGGGGATCTTCGGCCGATCCGCCGCGCGATCCTCTGGAACGACACGCGCAGCGCGCAGGTGGCGGCCCGTCTGCGGAAGAGCTGTGGCGCGGACATCTTTGACCGCACGTTCCACATGCCGAACGAGATGTGGAGCCTGCCCCAGCTGATGTGGGTGCGGGAGAACGAGCCGGAGATCTGGGCTAAAACGCGCCGCCTGCTGTTTGAAAAAGACTATGTGCGCATGGAGATGGGCGGGGATCTCGTCACGGACCGGATCGATGCCGAAGGCAGCCAGCTGTTCAATCTGAAAGAGATGGCCTGGGATCCCGTGCTCTGCGGGCTGCTGGATATCGGACCGGAGATGCTGCCGGAAGTGATCGGCCCGCGGGATACGGCCGGAAAGGTCAGCCGGGCGTTTTCGGAAGCGACCGGGATCCCCGAGGGGACGCCGATCCTGGCCGGCGCTTCGGATACGGCCATGGAGGTGCTGGCGGCCGGCGCGCTGCGCCCCGGGGACGCCACGCTCAAGCTTGCGACGTCGGGCCGGATCTGTATCGTATCGGAAGAGCCGCGTCCCCATCCGATGCTCGTGAACTACAGTCATCTGATCGACGGGCTGTGGTACCCGGGGACCGGCACGCGCAGCTGCGCGACGTCGATGCGGTGGTTCCGGGACGTGTTCTGTCAGGGCGCGACGGGCACGGCCGCGGGCGGCCTGTCCTTTGCGCAGCTGGACCGGATGGCCTCGGAGGTCCCGGCCGGATGCGACGGGCTGATGTATCATCCGTTCCTGATCGGTGAATTCACGCCGTATCAGGATCCGTATCTGCGCGCCAGCTTCACCGGCATGTCCATGAGCCATACGCTCGGGCATTTCGCCCGGGCGGTCATGGAGGGGACGGCGTATTCGCTGCTCGACTGCCTGTCGTGCCTGCGGGACGTCGGACTGCCCGAGCCGCAGGCGTACCGTCTGATCGGCGGAGGCGCGGCCGGGGCAGCCTGGTCGCAGATCGTGGCCGATGTCTTCCAGGTCCCGATGGTCCGTCCGGCCGTCAGCGATTCCTCCTATGGGAGCGCGCTGACCGGCGCCGTGGCACGGGGCTGGTTCTCTTCGTATGAAGCCGCGATGCGCGAAACGCCCGCCGGGGACGTCATCGAGACCGATCCGCAAAGCGGCGCGGTGTACCGGGAGGGAATCGGGGTCTACCGGGAGATCGTGCAGCGTCTGAAGAGCGTATATGACCGCGTGCGGCCGGCCGAGTGAAGGAAAAAGGCCTTCCCCGGCCGCGCAAAGCCCGGAATAACGCGGAATCCGTACACTTTTTTGCGGATTTTGCTTGCATTTCCGAAACTTTCTGCTATACTGTCCCTGTAACTATGGTAAAGATGAGTGAGCCGCAACGCGGCTCACTCCTTTTATGCCCGCTTTTTTCGGGGAGGAAACGTGGCTAAGAGAGAAGAGATCGAACGCAGAGCGGAAGAACTGCTGACGCCGATCACGTCGGAGTACGGCTTTGAAGTCGTGGACGTGGAGTATGTCAAGGAAGGGTCGGACTATTACCTGAGAGCCTATATCGATAAGCCCGGCGGCATCACGATCGATGACTGCGAGCTGGTCAGCCGCGCATTCGAGGCGGAGCTGGACCGGGA
>CACXFD010000220.1 GCA_902766845.1 uncultured Lachnospiraceae bacterium
CGGCCGGCCGATGCGGGGGCTGCCGCAGCCTGCCGGCAGGCAGAGGCTGGGCAGCCCCTTCCGCGCATTCACGCCGGATCACAAACAGAAGGGAAACGAAGCATCGGATGAGCAGTGAAACGCAGAACGTGCCGCGTCATGTGGCGATCATCCTGGACGGGAACGGGCGCTGGGCCCGCGAGCGGGGGCTCCCGCGCACGGCCGGCCATAAGGAAGGCTGCCGGGCCGTGGAGCAGACCGTGGAAGACGCGGCGCGCCTCGGTATCGAATATCTGACCGTATACGCGTTCTCGACCGAGAACTGGAAGCGCTCGGCGGAAGAGGTGTCGGCGCTGATGCAGCTGTTCCGCTACTACGCCAAACGCCTGCTCGTGATCGCGAAGAAGAACAACGTGCGCGTGAAGATGATCGGGGAGAGGAGCGCGTTCGCGCAGGACCTGCAGGACGCGATCCGCGCGCTCGAGGAAGAGACCGCGCAGAACACCGGGCTGACCTTCCTGTTCGCGGTCAATTACGGCGGCCGGGACGAGATCGTCCGCGCGGTGCGCCGAATCGGAGCGGAATGCGCACAGGGCATGACAGCCCCTGCGGACATCACGGAAGACGTGATCGCGGCCCATCTGGATACGGCCGGCGTGCCGGATCCGGACCTGCTGATTCGCACGAGCGGGGAGCAGCGCCTGTCGAATTTCCTGCTCTGGCAGCTCGCCTATGCGGAATTCTATTTTACGGATATCTACTGGCCGGATTTCGACCGGCAGGAGCTGGAACGGGCCATCGCGTACTATAACGGCCGGGACCGCAGATACGGAGGCGTGAAGGATGTTTAAGACAAGGCTCATCAGCGGCATCGTCCTTGTGGCGATCGCCGTGCTCGTGATCCCGCTCGGCGGATGGCCGCTGACCGCCCTGCTCGCGGCCGTCTCGGTGATCGGCATGAGCGAGCTCTTTCAGATCGAACAGATGCAGACGGCGGCTCCGGCCGTGACGGCCTATCTCGGCGCGTGCGTCTATTACGTGCTCTGCATGCTCGGCGCGTCCGCGCCGGCGCAGGGGATGGTCCTCGCGCTGACCGTGATCGCGGTGCTCGCGGTCTACGTGTTCGCGTTTCCGAAATTCAAGGCGCGCCAGGTCATCACCGCGGTCTTCGGACTCATCTATGTGGCCGTGTTCCTGTCCTTCGTGCTCAAGCTCCGGAACATGGACGGCGGCGCGTACCTGGTCTGGCTGATCTTCCTGGCCTCGTGGGGCGCGGACACCTGCGCCTACTGCGTGGGCATGCTGTTCGGCAAGCATAAGATGACGCCGGTCCTGAGCCCCAAAAAGAGCGTGGAAGGCGCGGTGGGCGGCGTGATCGGCGCGGCCCTGCTGGGTGCGCTCTACGGCGTGATCTTCGGGGAAAAGCTGCAGATGGCGCGCCCGGTCCTGGACCTTGTGATCCTGTGCGCGGGCGGGGCCCTGATCTCGATGGTCGGGGATCTGGCCGCTTCGGGAATCAAGCGCGACCACGGCATCAAGGATTACGGAAAACTGATCCCGGGCCACGGCGGGATCCTGGACCGCTTCGACAGCGTGATCCTGGTGGCCCCGGTCATCTATTATCTGGCGCAGATCCTGCGGGGCGGCGCCGCGTTCTTCGGCCTGTAAGGCCGGCCCACGGGAGATATACATGAAGAGAGTCAGTATCCTCGGGTCCACCGGGTCCATCGGGACCCAGACCCTGGAAGTCATACGGGAACAGGAAGATCTGGGCGTGGCCGCGCTGGCGGCCGGCCGGAACGTCGAGCTGCTGGAGAAGCAGGTCCGGGAATTCATGCCGGAGCTGGCCGTCCTCTGGGATCAGGAAGCGGCCAATGACCTGCGGGCCCGGATCGCGGACCTGCCGGTGCGCGTCTCATCGGGCATGGACGGGCTGATCGAAGCCGCGGAGCTTGCGGGGGCGGACATCGTCCTGACCGCGGTCGTGGGCATGATCGGGATCCGTCCGACGCTCGCGGCGATCCGCGCGGGCAAGGACATCGCGCTCGCAAATAAGGAAACGCTGGTCACGGCCGGCCATCTGATCATGCCGCTCGTGAAGGAGTGCGGCGTGAAGCTCTATCCGGTGGATTCGGAGCACAGCGCGATCTTCCAGTGCCTGAAGGATGAGGCGCCGGAGCGCGTGAGCCGGATCCTTCTGACCGCGTCGGGCGGGCCGTTCCGCGGCTGGACGCGCGAGCAGATGAAGGACGTCACGCCCGCGCAGGCGCTGCGCCACCCGAACTGGAGCATGGGAAAGAAGATCACGATCGATTCGGCGTCGATGGTGAACAAGGGCCTCGAGGTCATGGAAGCCTCATGGCTGTTCGACGTGCCGGTGGACCGGATCGAGGTCGTGGTGCAGCCGCAGAGCGTGATCCATTCGATGGTGGAATTCGCGGACGGCGCGGTGCTGGCCCAGCTCGGGACGCCCGATATGAAGCTGCCGATCCAGTACGCCCTGCTCGGACGCGAGCGCCGGCACATGCCCGGAAAGCGGCTGGACTTCACGACGCTCTCGCAGCTGACGCTCGAGGTGCCGGATCTGGACGCGTTCCGCGGCCTGGCGCTCGGCTACGAGGCAGGACGCGTGGGCGGGAGCCTGCCCACGGTCTATAACGCGGCCAACGAATGGGCCGTCGCGCGTTTCCTCGAAGGGAAGATCGGTTTCCTGGACATCCCGCGCATCCTGGAGGAGCAGATGCGGGCGCACCGGGTGATCGCGTCGCCGTCGCTCGAGGAGATCCTCGCGGTCGAGCAGGAGACCTACGCGCGCATCCGGGAGAAGGAGAAACTATGAACATCGTGATCGCGC
>CACXFD010000221.1 GCA_902766845.1 uncultured Lachnospiraceae bacterium
ATAGTTATACTGCATCGAAATGTGCTGTGAAAGAGAGGAAAGAAGTTATGACATATCGTGTGAACGGCGTCTGCGCGCGGGCGGTCAGCTTTGACGTGGAAGACGGCAAGGTCCGCAACATCCGCTTCGACGGCGGCTGCAGCGGGAACACGCAGGGCGTGGGCCTGCTGGCGGACGGCATGGACGTGGAAGAGGTGATCCGCCGCCTGAAGGGCGTGCGCTGCGGCTTTAAGCCCACCTCCTGCCCGGACCAGCTGGCCAAGGCGCTGGAACAGTATCAGGAAAGCGTGAAGACCGCATGAAGAAGATCCTGCTGACCGGGGGCGGCACGGCCGGGCATGTGATGCCCAATCTGGCGCTGGTGCCGGAACTGAGAGCCCGCGGTTACGACGTCGTTTATGTAGGTTCTTATAACGGCATCGAAAAAGGCCTCGTGGAGCGCGAGGGGATCCGTTACATCGGCATCTCGTCGGGCAAGCTGCGCCGCTATTTCGACTGGAAGAACTTTACGGACCCGTTCCGTGTGATCAAGGGCTTTTTTGAGGCAAAGAAGATCCTGAAGGCGGAAAAGCCGGACGCGGTCTTCTCCAAGGGAGGCTATGTGGCCGTTCCCGTAGTGCGCGCGGCCAAAGGCCGGAAGATTCCGGTCGTGATCCACGAAGCGGACCTGACGCCGGGCCTGGCCAATAAGCTCAGCATCCCGGCCGCCACCTATGTCTGCTGCAATTTCCCGGAGACCATGCCGTACCTGCCGGCCGGCAAGGCCGTGCTGTCCGGATCGCCCATCCGAAAGGAACTGCTCTCCGGGAGCCGGGAAGCGGGCCTGGCGCGCGCGGGCTTTTCCGGGGATAAGCCGGTGCTGATGATCATCGGCGGGAGCCTCGGCTCCGTGCATGTGAACCAGGCCGTCCGTGCGGTGCTGCCGGAACTGCTCGCGAAGTTCGATGTGATCCATCTGTGCGGCAAAGGCAACCTGGATCCGTCTCTGACGAGCACGCCGGGCTATATGCAGCAGGAATTCGCGAACGAAGAGCTGGCGGACCTGTACGCGGCGGCGGATCTGTTCATCTCGCGCGCGGGCGCGAACGTGATCTGCGAGCTGCTGGCGCTCCGCAAGCCCAACCTGCTGATCCCGTATCCGAAGACGGCCAGCCGCGGGGATCAGATCCTGAACGCGCGATCGTTCGAGAAGCAGGGCTTTTCCGCCGTGCTGGAGGAAGAGGAGATCACGGAGCCGCACATCCTGTCCGACCGGGTCTTTGCGCTGTATGAAGACAGGGAGAGATATGTGAAGGCCATGGAGCAGACCGCGCAGAGCAGCGGTGTGCAGGTGGTCGCGGACCTGCTGGACAAGGTCTGCGGATGAGAAGATCAGCCGGCACGGCCGGCGTCGATAGAGCATTATCTTTTTATGGGGAGGAATTGCATCATGGAAAAGCTGCAGCTGGATTACAGCAAGGCACTGGCGTTCATGTCGGAGGAAGAGATCGCCAACATGAAGGAAATGGCGGAAGAGGGCCGCAGAAAGCTCGTGGAAAAGCGCGGCGCCGGTTCCGATTATCTGGGCTGGGTGGACCTGCCCGTGGATTATGATAAAGAAGAGTTCGTGCGCATCAAGGCCGCGGCCGGCAAGATCTGCGCCGACTCGGACGTGCTGCTCGTGATCGGCATCGGCGGCTCCTACCTCGGCGCGCGCGCGGCCATCGAGTTCCTGCGCCATACGTTCTACAACAGCGTTTCGAAGGAAGTCCGCGCCACGCCCGAGATCTACTTCGTGGGCAACAACATCAGCCCGGTCTATCTGCATGACCTGATGGACGTGCTGGCCGGCAAGGATTTCTCGGTCAACGTGATCTCGAAGTCCGGCACCACCACCGAGCCCGCCATCGCGTTCCGCGTCTTCAAGGAGATGCTGGAGCAGAAGTACGGCAAGGAAGAGGCGGCCGGCCGCATCTACGCGACCACGGACAAGGCGCGCGGAGCCCTGAAGAAGCTCGCGGACGAGGAAGGCTATCAGACCTTCGTGGTCCCGGACGATGTCGGCGGCCGCTACTCCGTGCTGACGGCCGTGGGCCTGCTTCCGATCGCCGTGAGCGGCGCGGATATCGACGCGCTGATGGCCGGCGCCCAGGCAGCCCGCGAGGACGCGCTGAACAAGGCGTTCGAAGAGAACGACGCGATGAAGTACGCGGCCATCCGCAACATCCTGCACCGCAAGGGCAAGAGCGTGGAGATCGTCGCGAACTATGAGCCGTCCATGCACTATGTGTCTGAATGGTGGAAGCAGCTCTACGGCGAGAGCGAAGGCAAGGATCAGAAGGGCATCTTCCCGGCCGCGGTGGACCTGACCACGGATCTTCATTCTATGGGCCAGTTCATCCAGGACGGCGCGCGGATCATGTTTGAGACGGTCCTGTCCATTGAGGAATACCCGGTCGACGTGATCATCAAGGAGGAGCCGGTGGACCTGGACGGCCTCAACTATCTGGCCGGCAAGGGCATGGACTTCGTCAACAAGAGCGCGATGAACGGCACCATCCTCGCGCACACGGACGGACGCGTCCCGAACCTGAAGGTGTGCATCCCGAAGAAGGATGAGTTCAGCCTGGGCCAGCTCTTCTACTTCTTTGAGTTCGCCTGCGGCGTCTCCGGCCACATCTCCGGCGTGAACCCGTTCAACCAGCCCGGCGTGGAGAGCTACAAGCGCAACATGTTCGCGCTGCTCGGCAAGCCCGGCTACGAAGAGGAGCGCGAAAAGCTGCTGGCGCGGCTGTGATAGACAGAAAACGTCTTTGTGTCGGTCCTCTGAGGATACGTGCTATGCTTCCACCTGCATGGGCGGATAAAAAAGAATTGGCTGCGATGCCCTCCTTCAAAACTTGAAGGAGGGCATTTTTTGCGAAAGAGATGTTTGCGAAAGGAACAAAGGATCCGGCCGGCGAGGCCGGTACGGGTCTTACCAGACCGGATCGTCCTCTTCGATGACCTGGATCTCGAGAAAATCGAAATCGATCGATTCGATGAAGCTGTCCTTATAGAAGCGGGTCTTGGAGATGCTCTTGAATTCGCTGATATTCTTATCCAGCCAGATGGGCACGGACAGGTCCAGCTCCTTGCAGGCTTCTTCCAGGCACCCGAAGACCTTGCGCGTACGGTTCAGGTCCGAATCGTCCTGAGCGACGGTATCGCGCAGCATATGGTTTTCGTGAAAGATCCGGGCCCAGAGCCGGAACATACGCCACCTCCGCGGGGAAACGGACCTGTCTGCGGCCGCCTTCCGGCCGCGCCCGTCCCGCTCCCCTATGATACCACAGCCGGCCGGATTTGAAAAGCGCGGGGACGCTTTCGGCATTCCCTTTCGGGTCCGGCTGTGGTATACTCATACCGGAACCGGAACCGGAACCGGAACCGGAACCGGGATCGGGACAGCCTGTCGAAGCGGCAAGGCGGAAGGCATCGGGTCATCCGGCCGGAGCGGCGCGGCGGAAACTCCGTCTGCGGAAGCGGCGGACAACGGACACCGGAGCAAAGAAAGGATGCGGGAACGGACGATGCGGACAGACACCACCGAGCGGGATATCTACGCGCAGATCGCGGCCGGAAGCGGCGTGAAGGCGCGGGAGATCGGCCGCGCGCTGGGCCTGGATCATACGACGGTCAACCGTGTCCTCTACGGCTCCCCGTATATCCGCGAACTGTGCTATAAGGACGGGGAAGACCGGTGGCACGGCCTGATCCGTCAGGCCCGGCCGCACCGCGGTCTCGGGGATTTCTGCGGCTGGTACGGCACGGCCGGGGAGCTGTGTGCCGCGTCCGAAGAGGCGTGGTTTGAAGCGATGCTGGCCGGGTGTGAGAGCATCGGCCGGAACCTGAACGATACGCGCGGCCTGTTCCATTCTTTCCGGGATACGTTTCAGACCATGCGCCGGCTGTTCGAGGACCTGGCCGGGACCGGGCTGCCCGCAGAGGCCTTTGCGGACTGGGAGGTCTGCTTCGAACTGCGGATCAAGCGCGGCCGGTACATCCGCATCTACGCGGACGTGCTCGTGATCACGGAGCGGTACGTCTTTTCGCTCGAATTCAAGATGAAAGATCAGATCCTGCCGGACGAAGTGTCGCAGGCGGCCAAATACCAGCCGTATCTGGAGACCCTTTTCGGGCCGGGATACGACGTGATCTCGGCCCTGGTGCTGACGCAGGCGCAGGACCTGTATGTGCAGGCGGACCTGCCGGGGACGTCGGCCATCGTGCCGGTCTGCTCGGGCGATATGCTGTTCAACCTGTTCAATGAATATCTGGGATTTCTGGACTGAGCCGTGCCGGGCCGGAAAGAAGAGCATAAAAAAGAACACCGACCCCAGACCCCTAACGGGTCCAAAATCAGTGCTCCAGTGCGCCTCCAGGGACTCGAACCCTGGACACCCTGATTAAGAGTCAGGTGCTCTACCAACTGAGCTAGAAGCGCATACCGTTTTTCAACGACGTGATGCATTATACCCCATGCCGCGGAAAAAGGCAAGTATTTTTTCGCGTAAAAATACAGAAAGTTTTGCCCTGTCTTTTGGACATTTTACCGAAAAGCCGCCCGGCCGCCGCGCCGGGCAGGGAAAGGACCTGCTTATGAAAAAGATATTGCTGCTCGGTACCGGCGGGACCATCGCCTCGGTGCGCGGGGAAAACGGGCTGGCGCCGGGCATCTCCGCGGAGGAACTGCTGGCCCACGTGCCGCAGGCGCGGGAACTGTGCGAGCTCGACAGCCTGCAGTTGCTGAACCTGGACAGCACCAACATGGAGCCGCGGCACTGGCTGCAGATCGCCTCGTGCATCCGGGAGCATTACGACGCGTATGACGGCTTCGTGATCACGCACGGGACCGACACGATGGCGTATACGGCCGCGGCCCTGTCTTACCAGATCCAGAACAGCCCGAAGCCGATCGTGCTGACCGGGGGCCAGAAATCGATCTCGATGCAGGACACCGACGCGCGCCGCAACCTCTATGACAGCCTGGTCTACGCGGCCGATGACGGCAGCCGCGGCGTGCGCGTGGTCTTCAACGGCGAGGTGATCCTCGGGACGCGGGCGCGCAAGGAGCGCACGAAGAGCTACAACGCGTTCTCGAGCGTGGATTTTCCGGACGTGGGCATCGTGCGCGAGCACAGGCTGATCCGTTACCTGCCGGAGGATGCCGGCGGAGAAGGCGGCCCGGTCTTTTACGATACACTGAACGAACACGTCCTGCTCCTGCCGCTGGTGCCGCACGGCCACCGGCCCGAGGAGCCGCTGCGGATGCTGCGCGAACAGAAGGAGAACGGGCGAGATCTGTTTGACGGCCTGATCCTGCAGACCTTCGGCGTAGGCGGGCTGCCGGGCGGGCCGGACGGCGAGCTGGCGCGGGAGGTGCGCCGGTGGCGCGAGGCCGGCAAGGCCGTGGTGCTGATGACCCAGGTGCCGTATGAAGGATCGGACCTGAGCGTCTACGAGGTGGGCCGCGGGCTCAAGGAGAGCGATGACGTGATCGAAGCCTACAGCATGACCACCGAAGCCGTCGTGACCAAGCTGATGTGGGCCCTCGGACAGAGCCGGGACGCGGGTACCGTGCGCCGGCTGTTCGAGACGCCGGTCCAGCACGACGTGATCCGGGCATAAGGATCGAAGCGCACGGACTGTCCGGGAAAGGCGGATCTGCACGGGCAGACCTCAGCCGCATCTGCACGGACGGATCTGTGCCGCGGAGGAACCATATGAAGATCAAAACTGCACAGCAACTGAATAAAAAGCAGCGGGAAGCCGTGGAAGCCCTGCTGCGCGCCTGCCGCGGGGCGGAGCCGATCGGGATCGAGCCGGACCTTGCGCTGACGCCGGCCTTTGAGGACGCGCCGGACGCTTATTATCTGCTGTCGGACCGGGACATGCTGCTGTCGGTGCTGATCCTGGACATGGCCTCGCCCGAGGAAGGCGAGATCATGGGCTTCACGCATCCGGCCGCGCGCGGGCGCGGGTACTTTACCGCGCTGTGGGAGACGCTGCTGACACAGCTCGACGAGAGAGGCCTGCTGGAGGAACCGGAGCTGCTCTTTGTGACGGACGGGAAGAGTCCGGACGCCCATGCGGCCCTGGCCGCGATGGAGGCGGAGCTCGACTATACCGAGTTCTTCCTGGAGAAGAAGGTCGGCGCAGCGGAGGCTGCGGGGGCGGCGGAAGCGTCCGCGCCGGGGAAAGAAGGTACTGACGGAATGACCGCGGGGCGGGCTGCATCCGCGCCGGGGAAAGACGGCGCGGCCGGCCGGCTGGAGCGACGCGGAGCGGAGAGCGAGGCGGAGCTGACGGCCCTGCATGAAGAGATCTTCGGGGACGGCGCGTCGGCCTCCCGCGCGTTCGTGCGGGAGATGCTGTGCGATCCGGCTGCAAAGACCTTTGTCTATTATCCGGCCGGAGCGCCCGCGGACGGCGGTCCGGAAGGCCCGGAAAAGCCGGCCGGCCTGTTCCACCTGACCGGACAGCCGGGCGCCTGTTATCTGTCCGGCTTCGGAATCCGGCCCGGACAGGCCGGTCGGGGCCTGGGCCGGGACATGCTGCGGCTTGCGGAGCGCGAGGCGGCCCGGCACGCGGACGTGCTCTTTCTGCAGGTCGGGGATTATAACGAGCCGGCCTGCGCGCTCTACCGCGGCGCGGGCTTCACCGAACGCGCGCGGCGCGAGTATTACGTCTGAAACGCGGCGCTGGCCGCTGCTCTGACGCAGGGGACAGGTCATGCGTTGCCGGCACTATTCCGAAAAGACGCAGAAAAGGTCTTGCTTTTTCCGCAGGCCTCCTATACAATGGGTATCGTGCCTGCCGGCTCCGGCCGCGGCACGGAAGATCGCTCGGAAAGGGGGAGGTTCCTGTGACGTATCGGTTTGAGCTCGAAAAGATGACGGTGAAGAAGTCGGTCAAGCTTCCCCGGGAAGAAAAAGCGGACATCATCAGCTACCTGTCGACCGTGGAACTGGACGCGGGAGATGAAAAGAAGGCCGTGCGCCTGCTGTCGGCCCAGCTGAACGGCCGGCTCTCCAAGGAGAGCACGGGCGCGGAAGGCGTGATCACGCTGCCGGATTACGAGAACTGCCAGCTGCTGGTCCGCGCGGTGCCGGTCGGCTGAGGAACCGCCGGATCGGACGGAACAGACCTCACGCATCGAAAACAGACCCTGTGCACTTCGCGGAGATCACGCTTCGCGGAGTGCTTTTTTATGCCGGAAAGACGGCCGCGCCCGAAGGGCCGGTGACCCCGGGAGGCGTCTTTGGAGCGGGCGGCCATGCCGGAAAGGACAGATCATGAACGGATCAGACAAAGAACGGGATCAAGAAATGCAGGAGGAGAGGGCGGACCGGAGAAAGCCGGACCACATCGAGGTGCGCGGCGCCCGTGTGCATAACCTGAAAGATATCGACGTCGATATCCCGCTGCAGAAGATCGTCGGCATCGCCGGCGTGTCCGGCTCCGGGAAATCGTCGCTGGCCCTCGGCGTGCTGTACGCGGAGGGGTCGCGCCGCTACCTCGAATCGCTCTCCACGTACACGCGCCGCCGCATGACGCAGGCCGCGCGCGCCCAGGTGGACGAGGTGCGCTACGTGCCGGCTTCGCTGGCCCTGCACCAGCGCCCCGGCGTGCCCGGGATCCGCAGCACGTTCGGCACGTCCACGGAGCTGCTCAACAGCCTGCGCCTGATGTTCTCGCGCCTGTCCGTCTATACGTGTCCGAACGGCCATCCGGTGGGACCGACCATGGACTTCGCGGCGGAACGCGACGTGTTCTG
>CACXFD010000222.1 GCA_902766845.1 uncultured Lachnospiraceae bacterium
GCCTCCTTTTTTTTTTTTTTTTTCCAGCACTCTGCTCATCGTCAGTTCTCCTTACCAATATGGCACTGTCTGCCGGCGCCCTGGCGGGCCGGTCAGACACGTTTGATTTCAAAGCTGTTTCCATTATAGCTTATCTGCACGCTCTTTTCAATTCATAGTTGCATTTTTGGCCGATCCGGCCTTTTTTCACTGCATTTTATCGCCGCTTCACGCGTGGAGCGCGCTGCAGCCACGTTTGGATACTTGTTGACCTGCTTTCTTTGTGTATGGCTGATCAAGGCGGGCAAAAGCTGTAAGCGCACTGTTTTCCTCGTGTGCCCACATCTTCTTTGCTCATTTGTGCTGTTTATAAGGTATGCTTCGGAATCTCTGATGGAAAAGAAGACACACCCATGGCACGGGTGTGTCTTCTTTTCGCAGAGTTGCTTTCATTTGTATCGCCGCGCGTTTCACGTGAAACATCGCCGTGTTGCCGAATACGTTTTTTCCTTTGACGACAGGCAGCGCATGTACAGCACCTCTTCATTACACAATGCGGCTCGTGCTGAACTATGTTTCACGTGAAACCACGCCGACACGCAGGATGCCATGACATCCGGCAACAGCAGCCTGCGAGCACAAGAGGTCCTGTACCAATACTCACTGTGTGCCCCAAGACATGTTTCACGTGAAACACTGCATCAAAGCGGCCTGCGCGAAGGCAGCCCGGCTTTTCTCGGATATAAAGGTGGTGTTTCCTTATTCTTACGAATCACGACAAGACTGCGCCCAAGATCCGTCCCCGGAAGGACAAACGGCGTCGCGGACGGACGGCTTCCGCCCAGCATACGTGACGCGCGCATAGAGCCGGCGCATTCCTCTTCCACATTTCCGGCTTTATACGCAATAAACTCGCCGCCGATGCGGACAAACGGAAGACAATACTCACAGAGGACCGGAAGCTGCGCGACCGCACGGGCCACCGCGAGATCGAACGTTTCACGCAGCTGCGGATCGCGCCCGCCGTCCTCCGCACGAGCGTGGATCATACGTACACCGGAAATACCCAGCTGCGCGGTCAGGTCCGTCAAAAAGGAAAGGCGCTTCTGCAGCGAGTCCAGGATCGTAAGCTGAAGCGAAGGCTCCAGGATCTTCAGGACCACACCCGGAAAGCCGGCCCCGCTGCCCACATCGATCACGGTCCGGTCAGCCAGCCGATCCCGGCCGAGGCAGAAGAGAAGAGACGCGCTGTCCAGAAAGTGCTTTGTCAGAACGTCTTCAAATTCCGTGACCGCCGTCAGGTTCATGACCTCATTGACGCGCACGAGCTCACGGTCGTACAGCATCAGCTGTTCGACCTGCTTATCCGTCAGATCGATCCCTGCCTGGTGAAACGTTTGATAGAGCAGCTCCTGCTGTGTCATGACAATTCTCCGCAAATACTCCTGTTATGATATCGACATATATGCTCGCCGGCACGACGTTTCTGCGGCGGCATTATGCCAATGCTATACACCCCGTCCGGCTGCCTTCGGTGCTCTAGCCATAGACCATCGCGAGCTCCGAATTCGTTTTATACGCGGCCGGTCATTCCTCCCGGCGCCGGTGCTGTTCCAGCCAGATCAGCAGGACCGACACGTCCGCGGGCGATACGCCCGGAAGGCGTGATGCCTGCCCGAGGTTCTCCGGTCGGAACTGAGCCAGCTTCTGGGCCGCTTCAATCCGCAGGCCCTTGATCTCCTCATATGGCGTATCCTGCGGGAGGCGTCGCTTTTCCATATGCTCAAAGCGCTCGACCTGCGCCTGCTGCCGCCGCAGGTAGCCTTCGTATTTGATGCTGATCTCGACCTGCTCGCAGACGTCGGCCGGAAGATTCGGACGCCCCGGATCCGCCGCGGCCAGATCCGCATAGGAGAGCTCCGGCCGGCGCAGCAGCTCGGCCAGTGAGATACCGCTCTTGAGCGGTGTGGAGCCGCGGTCTGCCAGGACGGCCTCCAGTGCGTCAGAGGTCCCGACAAAGGTCTCTTCCAGACGCTTTTCTTCGGCCTCGATGGCCGCTTCCTTCTGCAGCAGCGCCTCGTACCGTTCCTGTGAGATCAGGCCGATCTCGTAACCGATGCGGGTCAGCCGCAGATCCGCGTTGTCCTGCCGCAGCAGCAGCCGGTATTCGGCCCGCGCCGTCATCATGCGGTACGGCTCGCGGTTCTCTTTCGTGACCAGATCGTCGATCAGCACACCGATATATGCCTGGGAGCGGGAGAGGACCACCGGTTCCTTTCCCTGCAGGCTCCGCGCGGCGTTCACGCCCGCGATGAGTCCCTGCGCGGCGGCTTCCTCGTACCCGGAGCTGCCGTTGAACTGGCCCGCACAAAACAGGCCCGGCACTGCGCGCAGCTCCAGCGACGCGGAAAGCTGGCCCGGCGCCAGACAGTCGTACTCGATCGCATAGGCGTTTCGGACGATGTGGGCGTGCTCGAGCCCCGGAATCGTATGGATCATCGCCTGCTGCACATCTTCGGGAAGCGAGCTCGACAGGCCGCTCAGGTACAGTTCATTCGTGTACAGGCCTTCCGGCTCCACAAAGATCTGGTGACGGTCGCGGTCCGCGAAGCGGACCACCTTGTCCTCGATGGAGGGGCAGTACCGCGGCCCGGTCCCCTCGATCACGCCGGAGAAGAGCGGAGAGCGGTCCAGGTTGTCCCGGATGATCTCATGCGTCTTTTCATTCGTGTAGGTCAGATAGCAGGAGACCTGCGGCTTTTGGACCGACGCCGGGTCCGTCTCGAACGAGAACGGGACCACGGACGGATCGCCCGGCTGCTCCTCCATGCGGGAAAGATCTGCGGTACGGCCGTCGATGCGTGCCGGCGTGCCGGTCTTGAAGCGGACCAGACGGATCCCGAGCTCACGCAGGGCGCCGGACAGCGCGCCGGCGCTGCGCAGACCGTTGGGTCCGGTCTCTTCGCTGACGTCGCCGTAGATGCATCGCGCTTTCAGATATGTTCCCGAGCAGAGCACCGCCGCGCGGCAGTGCCAGACCGCTCCGGACGTGGTCCGGACCGCGCAGACATGCCCGTCTCCGTCCACATCGATTCGGGCGACCTCCGCCTGCCGCAGCCGCAGGCCCGGCGTATCTTCCAGGACCCGGCGCATCCGGCGCGTATAGGCCTGTTTGTCCGCCTGCGCGCGCAGCGAATGCACGGCCGGCCCCTTGGACATGTTCAGCATGCGCGACTGGATGAACGTCGCGTCGATGTTGCGGCCCATCTCGCCGCCGAGCGCGTCCACCTCCCGGACCAGATGGCCTTTACTGGTCCCTCCGATGTTCGGATTGCAGGGCATCATCGCGATGCTTTCGATGCTCACCGTGAACAGCACGGTCTCAAAGCCCAGACGGGCCGCGGCCAGCGCGGCCTCGCAGCCGGCATGGCCCGCGCCGATCACAACGATATCGCATGTTTCTTCGATATGAGGCATGGATCCTCCCTGTGTTTATTTTCCCATGCAGAAGCTCGAGAAGATCTCGTCCGCGAGATCCTCCCGGCTCACTTCGCCCGTGATGCGGCCCAGATGTTCGCAGGCGTCCATCAGGTCGATCGTATACAGATCTTCGGGCATACCGGCGTCGATGGTCGCATCCAGCCGGCTCAGGCTCTCCGCGGCCTCCTCCAGCTGGCGCAGCTGGCGCTCCCGCGACAGGAACCATTCCTCGCGGTCTTCCGGCGCCTGTGCGGCCACGATCCCGGCAATGCGGTCCAGCAGGGCGTCGATCCCTTCTCCGGTCCGCGCGCTGACCGCGACGGTCTCCGCTTCCGGGCTGCCTGCCTTCGCAAACGGACGCGCCGGTCCCGGGACATCTGCCTCCGCAAACGGCCTTACCGGCGCCAACGCGGCCGCGGGCAGATCACATTTATTCTTCACGATCAGCACGCGGCGGCCGCGGTTCTCTTCCCACAGCACCGTATCCTCGGGCGTCAGCGGCTGCGACGCGTCCACGATCAGCAGCGTCAGGAACGCGTCCTGCGCGGCGCGGCGCGCCCGGTCCACGCCGATCTGTTCCACCGGGTCCGCACTGTCGCGGATGCCGGCCGTATCGATCAGGTTCAGGTGCATCTCGCCGCATCGGATCTGTCCGGTCACGATGTCCCGCGTGGTACCGGCCACATCCGTCACGATCGCGCGGTCTTCACCGAGCAGGGCATTGAGCAGCGACGATTTGCCGACGTTGGGACGGCCGATCAGCGCCACGTCGACGCCATCGGTCATCATCCGGCCGTAACGGCCGCTCCGGATCAGACGATGCAGCTCCTGCTGCACCTCCCGGGAGACGGCTCCGACACGTTCGGGCGCGCCTTCGAGCGGGAGATGGTCC